>JAYUPS010000299.1:0-6937 GCA_043759945.1 Bdellovibrio sp. | reverse complement strand
AGTCGAAAACTTTTCCGAAATGAAGGAAATCCGCAGCACTTTGGTCAAGCAGTGGGCCGATTTCAAATCCGTGCGTGAACTGTGGAACCGCTTAAAGTCTCAAGAGCGATATTTAGAAATTAATAAAACTTTGCTCAGTGAAATTGTGGCGGCCGAAGAAATTCTTAATGCGACTGATTTAAGTGAAATCCGGCGCGAATTAGATCGCGGCTACTAAGCCGAAAGCTCGCAAAGACCAAACCAGAATGGGTTGTCAGGATTTTCATCGACCAAACTTTGAACCAAAGAATCCATTTCTTGGTCGTTGCCTTGCGTACTGTTTCCTGGCCCAAATTTCCTGCCCAAGATTTCCCGAGGCCAGTGACTTCGGGCCAGCATCAGCAAACGACTGCCCGGCGCAGCCCGAATGCTGCCGGCCGAGATCGGAAGTTGCGCTTCGATGCCTAGAGCCTGTGAAAACAAGGGTCCCTGCACTTGGGTTTGGGCATCCCAATCCAGACAATAAGCCAAAGGATGAGTAAACTTCGGGTCCGCCAATAGCAGATGGGGACTGCCCACGTGGGCCCAAGAAAGCACGGGCCGTGAATAGTGAATTGCCGTGATTTCAACCGCCGATTTCCAAGCTTTGGAATTTTCACCTTTGAATAAGAAAATATTCGCCGTCATTAAACCAATGCGCAAACGGTTTGCCGCAGGGTTTAGCGTCGGGATCGACTCGAAGGGTGTGGTCAAATCTTCCTGCGCCAGCAGTTCAAATTGCTCAACGACGATCTCGGCAGCTTTTTGGGCGTGCTCCACCGGGCCCCAGGGCGTCGCGATCACGATCAAATCACTTTCCGGCCGCTCCAGAACAACGGGCTTGGGCCGAAAAAATTGTCCTGTCGTGTACGAACGGTGGGAAAGATTCACGGCAGAACCTCGCCGTACTTTCGCAATTTGACTTTCGCTTTTCCAAAATACTCCTCACCCGGAATACTTGATTGCATAATTTCCTGCCAACGCTTTTTGGCTTCGGTCACTGAACCAATACTTTCTTCCAGGATAGCTTCTTGGTATTTTACCTGCATATCCTTGCGGATCTCGCCGATGATTTGTGTGATCCGGTCTTCGACGTCTCCGTTCGAGGGGTTGATTCGCAGGGCCGAACGCAGCTTGGTGATCGCTTCTTTTCGATTCCCGACCTTGTAGGCAACTTCTGCGGCGCGAATGAAATAGGCCTGGCGTTTTCCGATCGTCGCCCGAATGGAAGCAATTCTTCGCTCTGATTTTCGCTTTAAGTTCTGTGGATCGGGCAACGCCGAGACAACGACGACTTTGTAAGCGCCGATGGCCGCCAACGACCGGCCTTTTTTATCAATTTTCTGCGCTTTTTTGTAAAGCAGAGCTCGCTTGGCCACAAGTTTTTTATATTCGGTTTCTTTAGCGGCCGTCATGTTTCGGTCTAAAACCAGCTGGTCTACGGCGGCCCGCAAAGCTAAAAATTCTTGATTTTCAGGATCAAATTCGACAACCGGAGCCAAACACAAATCCATGTCCTCCGGGACAACGGTTAATTTTTTATCCAATAGTTTACGGCAGTCGGTGACGGCTTTTTCGACTTTCTCTTTTCGTTTTCGTTCTTCTTCGCTCTGAGCCAGAAGTTTGTCGCGGTTGCGTTGAATCTCGATGGCGTTATCAATATAGCCCTGAAGTTCCTTTGAATCTTCGTAGTAAGAAACGACGGCGTGAATTTCAATTATCTTTTGATTTGCCAGTTCATATTTCCCGGTTGTGTAAAGATCTCGTGCCAATTGGTAAGCCTGTTTCACCAGTTGCTGCTTTTCGGGCGTTAAAACCTCGAACGGAGTTTGCGCCCGAGCCGTTCTTTGATTGTCCTCGACCGGAGTAGAGTCCATCATTGAATAAGCCACACCCACAATCACGATGATCCCAATTAAAAGTCGAATCGGATTCATTCCGGGCACATGTTTTCCCATGATCTTCATGCCGGGCTTCTGAAAGGGTGGCGGCGAACCGCCGTTGGGAATAAACATTGCTGGCATGGCATCGGGTTGTTGCCCTTGGCCGGCCATGTTGGGATTGTAAGCCCCACCGTAGACGCCGCTGTTCGTGTTGGAAAGAGCGGGAGGATGCCGAAGAGCTGGATCAACGTCGTTGAGTCGCTGTTCAAACTGCGCATCGCGAATTTCAAAAACCAAAGCTAAATCTGCAATTCTTAAGACATCCGAGCTCGCCAACTGTGTCCATTGATCCGAGGGAATTGGATTGTCGTTGACCAGGGTTCCGTTGACGCTCCCGAGATCTCGTACAAAATAAGTCTCTTCAACCTTTTGGATTTCAAACTGGCGACGACTAATCTGGGAATTGTCGATAAAAATAGAACAGCTGATATCTCGGCCGGCAACCCAAGACAGACCTTGCAAACTGTAAGTCTGAATTGCTTGGCCGCGCGGATCAAGCAGGCGCAAAAGCGCCGCAGACATCGACGGACCCACAAAAGTTTTGTCATCCGCATTGCCGGCATCGTTCGACGCGATATTTTGCGGCGCCATGCTCGGAAGGGGGATGTCCGAGGCCACACGCTCGGCCCCGTCTTCAAAAACAAATTCGTAAGGGGGAACCGCGAACATGACGCCATTTTGGAGCATCGTTTTTTCGGTCTTTTCACCGTTGACATACAATTCACCGAATCGGGACAAGCTCTCGATCTCCCATCCTAAATCAGTGAGATGAATTCTGAAATGCTGACGCGAGATTCCCTTTTCTGGCTTCAGAACGCAATCGCAAGACTCACCACGACCGCCAATCAGTTCTTGATTGGGATTTAGCGAGTGCTGCGAAACGACTTGTCCGTCCAGGAAAACCTTGAGTCTTGCCATAGCTATTGACCCAATCCTTTCACTTGGCACTCGTCGAAGTATTGTTTGGCCTCTTTGTAAATTGCATTCTTATCGTCTTTGATTTGCATTAAAACGGCCGCCATCGAAGACTGGCACAACCGATAGTTTTGGGTTCCTAAATAACGACGTCCCGTCACCATGTAAGCCTGAACTTGTTCATCAAATTTTCGCTTCGCCAAAGTCCAATATTTTGCCGCCAGCAAATGGTTCGGGTAATAAGCCCGCGCTCCCTGAAAGGACTCCATGGCTCGAGCAAATTGACCCTGGCGATAATCACGAAAGCCTTTGATAAATTGGGCTTGGGCCGCTCGGTACTGGGGCGTATCAAAGTCTTTGCGTTCCTCGAGTGCTTTTTTTAGTTCTGCCTCTGAATTAGCAACGTCGGCCGTCACCGCGACCGAGTCTCGAATGCCAACTTCTTTTCGGGATTTGCTGGCCGTGTTGAAGAGCCACAAGCCAAACAAGCCCACCACCAAGATCATACCGTAAAAACGGAAACGCGGATTATCTAGAAGCGGGGTATCCACGGCGCGACCCGCCGGCGGCACATTGTAGGTTTTGCCGTTTCCCACCATCGTATTTTGATTCATACGTGGGGTACCGGGACTCTTGGCGCCGTCTTTTGGAACGACTTTCATTTGCGGCCGTGGAGAATTTCCCGCTTGGAAGGCAAACTTAAGAACTGAATCACCGACTTGGACATGACTGTTGGGACGAAGAATGGCCTCGGTCATGACACGCCCGTCGACCAGCATTACGTTTTTATCATTTAAATTTTTGACGATAACTTGGGACGCAAAGGCCTGGACTTCTAAGTGTGAGCGACTGACTTTGATATCTTGACCCAAGATAAGATCATTCTCTGGTCCCCGTCCCACGGTCCATCGCCCTTTATCAAAAGACTGACGAAAACCCGTGTGGTGGCCTTGGACCACCTCCACTGAAATTTTCAAAGCCTGATTCAAGCGAGGAGCCGATGCACTCACGCAGCCCCCTCCTGTGATTCGCCGATGGGCGTGATGGTGACTAAGAAATATTCCACGTCACCGGAAGCCGTGGCGATGGCCATGCAGTTTAAATTAAACATCACGCCGCCAATTTCCAAAGTGTCGGAATTGATTCCCGACATATTTGTGAGCGTTGAATTCATCAGATGACGTAAATTCTGCTGCATCGCTGGATCCGGGATGTCGTTGACTTTATTATTCACTAACTTCTCTGCACTCAGACCCGTCAGCTGTTCGAAAGGCGCACTGACTCGCGCAATTTTCTCGTCGCGGTAAAGAAGAATCGACGGGTACCCCATCAGTTGCATAATGTTAGCAATCTCAGCGTCCCGGGAACCTTTGCCTACCTGCATTTGATTTTCCCCGCCCCCGTGCGCCACCCGGGAAAGCAAACTGTTAATGCTGGTCATGAGATTTTGCAGGGCTGGAAAATGATAGTTAATGGTGACCGAGTCTTTTCCCTCGCGCATTGACGTATCCAGCTCTTTGTACAAGAGCTTGAACGGGTGCTCGATCAATTTGTACAAAAAGAAAAATAGCAGCACGCCGGCTACCATGGCCAATGTCAGCATTTGCACGAACAGGCTAAAGGCCCGCCCGTCGTCAAAGGTTAAATTGCCGGGATTGTAGACGACAATAGCATAAGCCTTGGCGACGTTTTGTTGAAGTTCCGCATCAAAGGCCACGATCGGAACCGAAGCCGCGACTTTGCCGTCGATTGTTGATTGATCGGTGACTTCGCGAATAGTTCCCTTCAGTTTTGAAGTGAAGCCAACTTCCCGGGGCGACAATCCAATTCGCTCGCTGGGCGCTAAGATTTTGCCGTCTTTGGAAATGACGTAAGCATCTTCGATGCCCTCTTCTCTTAAAATCAGGTCGGTTCTAAATCCACTGTAGTCCCCCTGACGAAGGGCCTTTTGATTAATTTCAGACAGGGATCGCGCCACGGTCAAAGCCCGACGTTTGCTTTCCGTCGAGATGCTTTCCGACGTGATTTGATACAAAGGCACCATCGATAAGAAAGTCAGCAGCACTATATAGAGGCCAATGAAACCCATCAATACAAAGCGAAACTCCATCACTTCGGGCAAACGGTAGACACCCGGTAGTGCCACTCGGTCCACATAATCATGGAACTTTTGAGTCTGCGTCTGAATCAGATTACCCGGTGGACTGACGGGAATGCTCATTTGGGGACTTATCGAAGTCAGGGGCTGCTGTAACGCCGGCACTTGATAACCCATCGGCACGGGCAAATTGGAATTGGCCATCGCCGCATTGAGCGCGCGTTCGCTCATCACCACGATGTCGCACAAAGTTTGACCCACCAAAAGCTTATCGCCCAATTTTAAGAAACTGCTCTGAACGCGAATTCCGTTTAAGAAAGTTCCGTTGGAGGATCGCAAGTCCGTCACGGAAACTTTGTCGGATTGAATGACAAATTCCAAATGCTCTTTGGAAACGCCTTGCGCGGTCCACTGTATTTGGCAGTTGGGTCCCCGTCCTAATCTGATTTTCCCGGTCTTGAGCGGAAAGACTTGTCCCGCTTGCGGACCATTCAGGACTCTAATTGCCCACATGCAGTTGGTCCCCCTTCTTCAGATTCAGAGATTCACTGCGTCCCGCCGCCATTTCAACCACAGATCTTGCTCCCGATTGCGGCCAGACCATTCGCCCGGGTCGGACGTTCTTCACGATGCTTTGGACTTCAAATTTGGAATTCAAAAATACGCAGTCGATCGAATAATTCATAAAGAAAGTATGAATCGAATTGCACTGATCGATCCACAAGCCTTGGTCGTTGCCCAAAGTCTTTGTTCCGAGCAACCCTTTGAGACGCAAGAAATAACGATCCGCCAACTTTAAGTCGGACAGTAAAACGGTTTTCTTATCTGCGCCCAAAAGTTTTGCCATCACTTTGCGCCTCCGCTAATAAAGTTCACCGCGACCGGACCAAAAACGACGATGAAGACCGCTGGAAGAATAAAGAAAATTAAAGGGATCAACATCAATTGCGAGGCCCGCGCACCCGCTTTTTCTGCCCGCACAAAACGCTCCAAGCGGATCTGGACAGACTGGTCTTTCAAAACTTGCGAAATGCTTGCGCCCGTCGCGTCGGCATCCACCAAGACCGCAACGAAACTGGTAATTTCTGAAATGTCGATTCGCTTGGCAAGGCCACGCAGAGCCATTGTTCGTGAAGCACCCAGTTTGATGTCTTTCAAGACAACGGACAATTCATCGGCCAGGACGCTGTTTTCGGCTTTGTCGGTGATCCGTTGAATTGCTCCGATGAAATCCAATCCGGCCTCGGTTGAAAGTGCCAAAAGATCAGCGAAGAACGGCAGATCAATTCGAACCGAGACTTCGCGACGCTTTTTAGCGCTGGCGGCATACATGTTGGGGAAAACCCAGCCGACGGGAATTGAAATCAGAAAAATCATCGGGCTGATTCCGGCATGAAAGGCAAAATTCATGAGCGCTAAAAATCCCGGAAATGCGATTCCCCAAAAGATCTTTAGCCCAATGAACTCCTCGACGTTCAACTCGCGCGAGAGTCCTGACGTCATGATGAGTTTGTCGATGTCTTTGCGCATTTTGGGACTTTTGATTCGAGCGGCGTGCTGGAGGGTAAATTGGTGAACCAGGGGCCGAGACCAGTTAATCAAAAATGATTTTGATTTTTGTGGTTCGGTGCCATTAGCCCAAGACAGCAGTTCGCGATCGGTATTGTTTGTGAGCAATGCGACGGAGAAAAAATAAATTGAAGTGCCTATCAAAATTAGCGCGAGCACGAGAATTAAATTGGCGCTTAACATTTACAAACTCCTATGGTGAATTGAACTCCATGTATAAACTCATCCTCGCCTCGGAATCTCCGCGTCGACGACAACTGCTGCAAGAAGCTGGTTTTCACATCACTGTTCATCCCACTCAACTATCGGCACAACTACCGGAAATCCTGAATAAAAACCTGAATGTGGAAGCTCAGATCCAAGAGCTCGCGGGCCAAAAATCCATGAGGGCCCT
>JAYUPS010000298.1:0-21139 GCA_043759945.1 Bdellovibrio sp. | reverse complement strand
TTTCTCGTCTGAAAACGCGCTACATGCGCAGTATCGTTATATTATTTCTGGGTTCAAAATTTCGAACAGGAAAATTGGTCGGGGAGTAGCGCAGTCTGGTAGCGCATCTGGTTTGGGACCAGAGGGTCGCAGGTTCGAATCCTGTCTCCCCGACCAATTTTCCTGTTCGAAATTTTGAACCCAGAAATAATATAACGATACTGCGCATGTAGCGCGTTTTCAGACGAGAAACTGATTGCAGGTAGTATTTCAGAATATTTCGAAGCATTTCCCGTGTTTGGTAACAAATGGTAACGCCCTGGTAACATCCGAAGCGCCCTGGTCGAAGTTCCACATGAGTCTATTTTCAAAAATCCTAAAAATCGTAATCCGGAGCCACGCTGGTTTGATCTTGATAAGATTGATCAATCTCCGTCCATTTTCCTAAATCGCTTGGAAGAATAAAGGGAATGTCGCGAACGCTTTTTTGCTCGAATCCCAATTCCAAAATGTATTTTTTCACTCCGTAGACGTGCATAGCACCCCAAGGAAGAATAACCCGGTCATTGGTCTTCAAAGCCTCAGAGACCTTGTTAACAAGGGCCCAATTTCGGTAATCCAAAACCAAATAGGAAACGCTCCAACTGATATCATCGTTGAAGGAATCTTCACCGGAGATTTGCAAACCGCGGTAGGCATTCATGGCCATAAACTGCATTCCGGCAGGATATTGATCAATTTTAAGATCGCCGTTGTTCTGGCTAAGACGTGGATTTTGTTTGAAGACCAAATCGGACCACTGGCAGGCAGATTGATTGGAGTGGGCCTCGTCACATTTAGAAACGTTACGGGCTACCAGGTATTGAGGACGTAAATTCAACTGATCCACATCCTTCACGCAAGCCGTTTTTTTCAATTTGAAAGCTCCGATTAGAGGAGAAATCTGTGAATCGATGTAAGACATCAGCTTCAGCGCAGAATAATCTAAATTGGCATTTAACAGATCCTGAACACCATCGCTATTTTTAGAAATCTCCCTCAAGGCCGTGTCATAGACTGAGGTGCTGCAGGTGAAAAACTCTTTCAGTAAAGTAGCGGAGGTTGTCTCAGAATTGACCCAAGATTCGATGCGGTCAGCGACGGTTTGATAAAAATGTTTGGGTCCCAGATGATTCATTCCGATGAACAATATCTTTTTTTTGGAGATGGGGTTGAAAAACTCAACTTCAGGTGCGTTCACGACACCATCGGAATTTTTTTTGAAAACAAAAAAATTGTTTTCAGGATTGTTTGCCTGGGCAGACGGTTCGCTTTTTGAACCCGTGCAGCTGGTCAAAGCACTAAATGAAACTGCCAGTAACAAAAGACGCATATCCTTACACCATACCCCACAGGAATCAGACCTTAAAGGTGGGAACCAGTTTTTGAAAAAAATCTATTTTTTATACTTATTTGGATTGGCTTTAAACGGTCTCCGAAGACTGCGCCTACGCCTGTGATTTAATGAGTGGGTGTTCGAGATACTAGGACGCCCGAGACTTCCGCTCAACTGCGAGCTTAAGGCCCATCACATCTAGCAAGGCTTTGAGCGTAGACAGTTCAGGGTTCCCAGCCTCGGAGAGGGCGCGGTACATGGACTGCCGACCCATGCCTGACTTTTCTGCGACCGCCGTCATGCCGTGAGCCTTAGCCACCTGACGGAGGGCAATGAGAAAACGCTCGTCAGCGCCCCCTTCAGAATCCTCAAGAGAGGCATTCAGATATTCGGCGGCAAATTCAGCGTCTTTTAATTTTTCAACCAAATCTTCTTCATAATCACGAACACGTTTTGGCATAACTTACTCCTTCTGATAATCCGCCCAATATTCTTGAGCTTTGTCGATATCCTTCGACTGGGTTGATTTGTCGCCACCACATAAGAGAACCACAATGGTGTCGCCGTCCTCAGCGAAATAGACCCTTAATCCAGCGCCAAAATCGATCTTCAATTCCTGAAGACTGCCACCAATGCTTCGGCAAAGTCCGAGATTCCCTTGGGCAATCCGCAACAACCGATTGGTCACAACAGCCTGGGTCCGCTTATCCCCGAGGGCATTTAGCCATTCATCAAAAGGGCAACGTCCTGATTCCGTGATGTATTTCTTGATGCTTCGAGGACGTATTTCCATCTCTTCCTATTTGTCTCTTATAAGAGACAAATAGTCAACTGAATTTTTAGCTAAATGGTCTAACCGACCCTCTGTCACCCATTTCCCATATATGAGGGGAAATGTTCTGAAACCTGAGTTTCAAATAGAAGGAGTTGCAATTGAAAATTTCAAGCACCCCGCAGCCAAAACGCGGAAAGGATGTTCTACGACTTGTGATCGACCATGGTCCCCTATCAATGGATCTGCTTCTCAAAATGATTCGGCCCGAGATGTCGAAAAGAATCTTAGAAAATCCTTAAGTATTTTGCGCCAGAAGGGTCTTGTTGATGCGGCAACTTCGACGGCGTGGTAATTAACAAACGAAATAAACCCCTGGCACTTACTGGTAAAGTCGAACCTTCCATTGACGAAAATTGAATTTCAAATTCGTCAGCTATAAGGACGACTTTACTGGTAAAGACAAGACGACTAACAGGTGGGAAAATGTTGACCGAGGTTCATTTGCTCCGTGATCTGCCACACCGTGGGGGTTTTTTCTTCGGAAAATTTAGAGGGTAATTTTTCGGTGGCGATAGGAATGGATTTAGGACAGAAATTTAATTTGATTGATCACCAACGAGCCATTTCATCCATCTTTTCAAACCATGAATTAGTTTATAAAAAGATGGATTGCCAGTCCCTCGATTCAAAAGCATTCACCGCCGAAAAGGCTTTACTAGAACGGAGGAATTCTATTAACCAAGTGACCTACTCAGTTGTCTCTTCACTGACGCCGTCAAAGTTTTGGTTTCGATTAAAACTTGAAACAGATTTGCCAAAATGTAATGGTTGATTTCAGCAACCCATGGGAAGGAACGTTCTGTGCCATTTAACATTGCTCCGGTTGTCGAAATTTTTCTAATTTTAGCGCTGGTGGTGTCTTTGTTCGGCCTAGGTCGAACTTTCACACTCAACAAATTTCAGAGCCTTGGAATCGGCCTAGCCATTCATACCCTCCTATTCGGAATTCTAAGGATCTCAGGCAGTACTGGGTTTTTTATCTGGTTCCCTTGCTTATTCCTGTTAGTGATCGGATTGATTCTTGGTATTTATCGGTTCCGAAATCTGACTTCGCTACTTGGGATCACTGCAGGACTTTGGTTTTTAGGATACTTTGCACCTATCTTTCCAAGTGCTGTCGACGGTAAACATTATGCGGTCGATATGGCCTTAGCCGCTTCGAATCCAGAGTGGGTTTCGTCCCATAAATTTATTCAAAACTTAGAGTATATTTACAATCTTTGCCTCAATAGTCGTACTTCTGTCAGCCAATTTGGCTATCTATGGCAATTATCGAATCTGTCCGTGGATGTAGGGACTATCACCCGGCTAGGCTTTCTTTTCCTGGGCTTGCTCGTACTTAGTTGCATGGAGTTGGCAAAACCCCTGCTTGGGAAAATGCGCTTTTTGATATTATTGGCTTTTACAGTTTCTATCGTAGCGGTGATATTTGCAGGGCAACTGAATCAGGGATTTGCCGTATTTATCGCTCTACAAATTTTAATCCTCCTTACCAAAATCAAAAACGTCGAATTTAAAAGCCAGCTAGGAGTGGGGATTCTTTTTTCCTCAATCTTGTTTTTATATCCGGAATTTATAGTGGTTTTTCCGGTTTTTGTATTCGCTAGTTTTAGACTGAATCCCTTCAGTCGAAATTATAAAGAAATATCAAAAGCAATAATTTACTTGGGACTTCCGACTCTAATTTTATTAATTTTTAGAGCTAATTCTATGAAGTCGTTTCTCATTGGGCAAACTCAGGCCGTGGTACAGTGGTGGCCGCTCAAATTATATGATGATAAATTAGTCAGCAGTCTTTCGATGGTGTTTTTTGGCGGAACTTTGAAAATCGCCTCACTCCTCGCTCTGTTGGTACTTTCTTGGGACTGGATAAAGCAAACCCGGCTTAACCGCCGACCTCCTTCCCATTTCGCAGTTTTTGTTTACTTGCTGGCTCTGGTGATCTATTTTCATTACCAAACAGGAAATAGAAATTATTTATTTTTCAAAGTTGCAGGCTGGGTCTCGTTCTTGGGGTTGATCTTGGTTCTCGTTGATTTTCACAATCAGAAACTCAAAAAAATATTCACCTTTTTAGTTGGTCTCATATTGTTTTGCACGGGTCTTAGAATGATTCCGAATCCTAATTCCATGACTTGGAATAGAATGCCGAAAATTATAACTGATTCTCAGGAACCCTTGGAATTCGACATGGCTCAAAATATTTTATACCAGTCCGAATGGATCCGCGAACAGGCAGCTTGGATGGGTCGTCCTGTAAAAATAAAAGATCCCTAGCGCGATGAATTTCTTTTGAATTGAATCCAGTCGAGTCTTGGACGATGAACTCTCCCAAAATTCCCAACGAGATCAGCTGAACACCACCCATAAAAAGAACCAGAATTGCGTAGAGACTGATATCATACGCAACGGCCGGATAGGGTAAGGCAATCCACTATAAACCTGCGCAAAAGTGATAAGTCCCGCATAAGGTAAGTCGGGCTGAAGTAGTGCAGCGGCGGCGGTAGAATCTTTGCGCTTCAAATTGCAGTTGCCTGTAGAACCGACCTGCGTTTATTGTTTAGAAACAACAACCGATAAATCAACTAGACCCAACGATTCCCAAAGAGTTCGAACCCCGAATCGCAATGCGAGATTCGTAGCTTCTGCAAATCCTGGCTCGAGATACCAGCGACCTCGGTCCAACTTGCTGGCAAAAGAAATTGAAAGCTGTAGAGGAAAATCATCGGGATTTCGGGTCTCGGTGCCCGGAGAATCGCCCAATCTGAGCGTCCAAAAGGATCGTTCACTTTGAGACCAGGTTTTCCGCATGCCGAACGTCGAAAAATACGATTTTGAATAAAGGTCTGAGAAATACCAATATGAGTTCCAAACTAATCTTGAACCCTGAGTCGGAAAATACTGGTCGTCTTCGGAGTTCCAACCGTAGAAAAAGATCGTTCCATGCTTAAAAGAGTTCTCTCGGGTGAACAAGCTTAGGCTTGGACTACCGTCCGATCGAAGAAAACGTTCGGTGACTTTGGAACCAAGAAAGTGCTCGTACCCCATGCCAATGTAAGAAAAATATCCAAATCTATATCCGAAACCTAAATCAACTTTATCTGAGATTGATTTGTAGTATTCGCCCTTCTCATAGTTATAACTAGCGGCGAAGGTCATGGCATTCGCAATCAAAAAAAATCGTTGTGAATCAAACAATTGTGGATTCACGTAGCGCGCTTGAAAACCGACAAAGGCCCTCGACAACTTGTCTCCATTTTTACCACCGCGGACTGAAAGCTCAAAAGCATGACCATTGCCGAAAAGGTTGTGGTGGCCCAAACGAACTAGTCCTACGGTCATGAGAACTTGCTGCGGCAGGTGTGCGTTTGCCAAGATTTCTTTAGTCACCTGGCTTGATTCCACAACCTGAATTTTAATGATACCAAAGTTCGGGCTGCTTCCTTCTTCAATAAAAATTTGCACACTCTTAAAATAGGGAAGAGCCGACAGGCGAAATTTGTATTTTTCTATGTTGTCAGGATCAATGTCATCACCTGCCTCCAAAAGGACCAGCCGGCTTATGAATTTGCAGTTTAATTGAATGTTACCGAGGCATTCGACTTTTTCGATTTTCCTATGCTTATCGGGCAAATCCTGGGCTAACACAAATTGGCAGAACAAAACTAAAACTGATACCAGTCTCAAGCTTAAACCTCACTTTCTATATAATTTTAATGTAGCTAGCACGGACAAAGCAACCTAGAGTTTTCGAAAATATCCAGACGGAGGATTACAAAAACGATTCCTAGGGAGATAAAACTAAGCCCCTAAAATCTGCACTTTCACAACCTCCACCGCAAACCGTATTGATTTTTCCTCCACATCTGGAGCCATAACCAAACCGAACAAAATCGCAAAGAGCGCGGAACTTTTTTCCGGTGATAATTCTTTGTTTAAGATTTTAAATTTTAATTTGTACCGTCTTTCGACGTCGATCAGAAAAGTCTGAGTTTTTGAGGACTGATGTCGTCGGTGGGTATAAAATTCTCTTAAAAACGGAGCTCGATTCAGCATTTCCCTGGTTGCCAAAACAGATTCCGATATCTGACCCTGTTGCCATTGACGAAGTCTTTCTGAGCTAAGACCAAAGATTTCTTCAGAGATCAATTTCAGGGCTTCTTGAACGATGTCCTCTTTGGTTTTTCCAAAATAATGATAAATCAATGGCCGGCTGACTTGGCTCGCTCGAGAAAGCTCGGATACGGTCCAACGGAGGTGACCGTGAGTCACCTCCAATCGAACGGCTTGATTTAGGACGCTCCAGTATTTTTTGTCTTTCACGTCCTTAAAGCTACCAAATCGTATTAATTTTTCAAAGGACGGATGGTCACGATTGAACCGGTCACTGCGCCCAGCAGGCCCTCAGAATTGCCGGCGATGAGCATTGCGCGCAAAGAAGCCCCCTTTTTACTCAGTGCCAGGTTTAGGCCCACAGATCCCCCGACGTCGATCAAAGTTCCGTCCGCGGCCAATCCGGCGGAGTATTGACCATAAAGATATCCTGGATGGGCAATCCCAATGTCTCCGGTGATAAATTTCAGATTATTCGGAATACTCACCCCGAAACCCAGGCCTGCACCTTTGATTTCAATCGCGATCGGGAAAGTTTTGTAGTAGTCCCCGGTCACAGATTGGCAGCGCATTTCGCCGGTGCCTTCAAACGACTTCACAACGATAATAAAACCAGCCTCAAAGCCCTCGAGATCGGCTTCAATTTGACAAGTCCAGGTCAGGCCAGAAACTGGGTCCGCGTGGGCGGTCGAAGATCCAAGGGACAGAGCTAAAAGAGCCGTTGCGGTAATCAAAACTTTTTTCATATTTTTCCTCGTCTATGGACGGTTGTTGGTTAAAGACAGCACGGTTATAAACTGAGTTTCCAACCTTGTCTTTCATTGGCGTTGACGTTTTTGTGGGAAAACTGTCAACTCCGACAACTGTGGTGCGGTTCCGGCACGAACCAGCGGGCAAAAAAACACCATTTTATTTTGCGCTTCCAGCTTGTATCCAATGGGCCGTCAGTCTTAATCTTCAGGTTATGAAACAACTGAAAGATTCCGCAAAAACTTCGAAAGCTGGCTGGCTGATCTTGGGAGATCAGCTCTTTTCAACACACTACTTTGCTTCCGCTAAGGGCCTGCCTGCCCTAATGGTGGAAGACGAAGGACTTTGCACGCACTTTAAATACCACAAGAAAAAAATTGCCTTCTTCTTGTCCGCGATGCGCCACTTTCAGCAAACCCATAAAGATCACTTCGATTGGACTTACGTTCGATTAGAGAAAAAAAATCAGCCGGATTATTGGAAAGAGCTTTTAAATTATTGCAAAGACCAGAGCCTTACCGAATTGCATATCTTTGAAGTCTCTGACAAGTTCATGGAAAAGGGTCTGATTGCTTTTGCTGACCGGCATTCTTTGGACCTGGTTTTTCATCCGTCGCCTTCGTTTTTGACTTCGCGGGCTCAGTTTAAAGACTATTTACAGCAAGTAAAAAAGCCTTTTATGAAGACGTTTTATGAACGACAACGAAAACGTATGAATATCTTGATGGAACCCAACGGAAAGCCCTTGGGGGGTCAGTACAGCTTCGACGAAGAAAACCGTAAGCCCTTCAAAGGTCAAAAGGCCGTGCCCGCTTGGCCCCCGGCCACCCCGGATAAAATTACGCTCGAGGTCTTGGCGATCGTTCAAAAATTATTCCCCGATCATCCGGGTACCGTGGATGATTTCCAGTGGCCCGTTGACCACCTGCAAGCTCAATTTTGGTTAAGCCGTTTTTTAAAAGATTGCTTGCAGGATTTTGGAGAATTTGAAGACGCCATTGTTTCTGACCAAGCTTCGCTCTTTCACTCTTTACTTTCCCCATTGATGAATTCTGGTTTGCTGACCCCCGAGCACGTGGTCAGAGAAACCTTGAAGGCCTGGAAAAAACAAAAATCACCTTTGAACAGCGTCGAAGGTTTTTTGCGCCAGGTAATTGGTTGGCGGGAGTTTATCTTTGGCATCTACCAAAATTTTTCCGAAAAACAGGACACCGCCAATTTTTTCAAGCACCAACGTAAAATGGCTTCGACTTGGTACTCGGGCACAACGGGTGTCCCAATTTTAGATGACACGATTCAAAAAGTTCAAAAAAATGGCTATGGCCACCACATTGAAAGACTCATGATCCTCAGCAATTTGATGCTGTTGTCTGAAATCGACCCTCGACAAGTGCACCGCTGGTTTATGGAGATGTTTGTAGATTCTTCGGACTGGGTGATGGGACCGAATGTTTACGGGATGGGTCAGTTTAGCGATGGGGGTTTGTTTGCCACCAAACCCTATGTTTGTGGATCGAGTTATCTATTAAAAATGAGCGATTACAAAAAAGGCCCCTGGTGCGACGAAATCGACGGGCTTTACTGGCGCTTTATTAAGAATAAAAAAGATTTTTTCTCGAGCAATCCCCGCATGAAAATGATGGTGAGCGCGGCCGATAAGATTTCACCCGATCGCTGGAAGCTTATTAACGAAGCCGCCCAAAAATTTCTGGACCGCAATTGCTCTTGAAATTAAATTCTCTGAAATTTCCAAAGCATGCCGACACTCGATCATTTGATACGCCGAGTGGCTGTCATGATCGCGAATATTCTTGCAGGTGTATGAAACGTTGAACTTTTCACCCTCCAGCAACTGAATAAAAAAAACGGTTGTGAAAAAGCAAGATTCCGGTGACGCCATTTGCTTTATTTTTGATTTTTCCAGCAGATTCCCGAGCAATTTCGTTGGTCACTCCTGGCAGGCTTCAGTCTGAGTAACTTGAAATTTCTTTTCAAGGTTAGATTTCTAATTGGTCGATAGATTTTCTCTAATCCGAAAACTGTTGCTGAGCTAAGTTTTATATTTTAGCTTTTTAGTTCTAAGAAATACCGAAAGTTAAAATAAGAGGGAGAAATTATGTTTAAAACTAAAATAACGGCATTGTTGCTGGCGGGAGTGCTCCTGCCAACATCTGGCATGGCTTCTGAAAGCGCCGAATCCGCAAAAAATGCACCAGCTCCGAAAAATATTTCGGCTCAGTTTTGGTGGCCCGAAAGGCTTGATCTCGCGCCACTTCGCCAACACGGCATCGAGTCCGACCCGATGGGTGAAAAATTTAATTACCGCCAGGAATTTAAGAAGCTGGATTTGAAAGCCGTAAAAGCGGACATCGAAAAGCTTATGAAAACCTCGCAGGATTGGTGGCCGGCTGATTACGGGCACTATGGACCTTTCTTTGTGCGGATGGCTTGGCACAGCGCCGGAACTTACCGAGTGGCCGACGGCCGCGGTGGAGCTGGTGGGGGTCAGCAGAGATTTGAACCCTTAAACAGTTGGCCTGACAACGCCAACCTGGACAAAGCCCGGCGTTTGCTTTGGCCCATCAAGAAAAAATACGGTAACAAAATTTCCTGGGCCGATTTGATGGTTTTGACAGGCAATGTTTCTTTAGAGTCCATGGGCTTTAAAACTTTTGGTTTTGCCGGCGGCCGCACGGACGACTGGGAAGCTGACCTGGTTTATTGGGGACCGGAAAAGAAATTTCTAGCTGACGAACGTTATAAGGGAAAAAGAAAATTTGACGGCCCCTTGGCCGCAGTCCAAATGGGTCTAATTTACGTAAATCCCGAAGGACCCAACGGCAATCCAGATCCACAGTTGGCCGCAAATGACATCCGCGAAACCTTCGGCCGGATGGCGATGAACGACGAAGAAACCGTGGCCCTAATTGCGGGTGGTCACACCTTCGGCAAGGCTCACGGAAAAGCCAAACCCGAAAAATGCGTCGATGTTGAACCCGCCGCAGCCGGACTGGAAGAACAGGGAATGGGTTGGAAGAACAAATGCGGCACTGGAAAGGGTGGCGACACAATCACCAGCGGTCTCGAAGGAGCTTGGTCTGCGAACCCTATACGATGGACCATGCAGTATCTGGAAAATCTTTATGCCTTTGACTGGGTAAAAACAAAGAGCCCGGCGGGAGCTATTCAATGGATCCCCGACAGCAACAAGGGCGCAGGCTTGGTCCCGGACGCCCACGATAAAGACAAACGACATGCTCCGATCATGTTCACCACAGATATTGCTCTCAGAGTGGATCCGATTTACCAAAAAATTACCAAACGTTTCAAAGATGATCCTAAAGAATTTGAACTCGCTTTCGCCAAAGCTTGGTTTAAGCTTACACACAGAGACATGGGTCCACGGATCCGCTATTTGGGAAGCGAAGCTCCAAAAGAAATATTGATTTGGCAAGACCCTATCCCATCCGTAAATCACAAACTGATCGACGCCAGTGACATTACAAATCTAAAAAACAAAATTCTGAAATCTGGCTTAACCGTTTCAGAATTAGTCAGAACAGCTTGGGCCGCGGGAGCCTCTTTTCGTGGAACGGATCTTCGAGGCGGAGCAAACGGAGCTCGTCTGCGCCTAGCCCCACAAAAAGATTGGCCTGCGAACAATCCCCAGGAAATCAGTCGGGTTTTAGACCAGTTGGAAAATGTCCAAAAAGAATTCAACAAAGGCGCGGGCGGGAAAAAAGTATCCTTGGCAGATTTAATTGTATTGGGCGGAGCCGCCGCTATCGAGCAAGCAGCTAAAGCCGCCGGAAACACCGTGAAGGTCCCCTTCACTCCCGGTCGCATGGATGCAAGTCAGGAGCAAACGGATGTAAATTCATTTTCATTCCTGGAGCCCAAAGCCGACGGATTTCGCAACTACTACGGCGAAGGCAATTATTTGTCTCCGGCTGAAATGCTTGTCGACCGTTCTAATCTTTTGACTTTGAGTGTTCCGGAAATGACTGTACTCCTCGGGGGATTGCGAGTGCTTAACGCCAACGCTGGACAATCAAAACATGGCGTTCTCACAAACAAACCAGGAACTTTGAGCAACGAATTTTTCGTGAACTTGCTCGACATGTCAACGAAGTGGCAAAAGTCGGCAAATTCCGAAGGGGTCTACGAGGGACTTGATCGGAAATCTGGTGAAGTCAAATGGACGGCCACCCCAGTAGATCTTTTGTTCGGATCGCATTCGGAACTTCGCGCCATCGCCGAGATCTACGCCGCCGAAGACGGGAAACAAAAGTTTCTGCAAGATTTTGTAAACTCTTGGAACAAAGTTATGATGCTGGATCGATTTGATCGCATCTGAATTTTAAGTATTAAAATTACCTTGAATCACAACCAGTCCGGCGCAACGGCCGGACTTTAAAGCAAAATTGATCGAGGGGTTCGAGAGCGAATCCCCGAAGTAGTAAATTCGCCCATTTTTTTGAAAAGTCAGCTCGGGCATACCCGGGGCTTTCAATTCACTAACCGGCAGAGCCTGTCGGACCATTTCCGTACGCAACAACTCGAGCCCTAAAGATTTTTAGGTTATTTTTTCAACCTCGGAAAGGACTAGTCGATCGCCGTCTTTCGGAGGCTCACCCACCACGTAGGCCGCGATCCAAACGAAAACCTACGGCAGTAATTTCCGTCTTAATTCTTCCGCCAATTTGGTCTGTGGCTTCGATAAGCTGGTAGGGAATACCTTTTTCGGACAAAGTCCTCGCGCAGGCGAGCCAGGCAACCCCGGCACCCAAGATAAGAACTTTTTTTTGTGATTTAGAACGACCCACTGGCTCCTTCAGCTTTGCTTCGCACTTGATTGCTGTTGGTCACAGTGTTCAGCGCAGAAACGATTGATTGTATATTTAGGTCCAGAGTCACTCCCCCAGAAACCACCAAAGTCCCTTGAAACTTAATTGTGATACGGTCCGAAGTTTGAAAAGTTCCAGATGAATTTATAACTCGAGCACTAAATCCTGAGCAAGAATCTTCCAAGTCAAATTCCACCCGGGAATAAGTACCCGAGGGAATGTTGACCTGCCCCAGGCTGGTTCCCAGATCACTAATTCGAACTTCGCCGAGAAGTAAATCGACATTGTCTGAATCCGTGGACGGATCTGAAGCCGTGGTTGATCCCAAGGGCTTAAAACGCAAACGCTTAAAGCAAAATCTCAGATCGCTCACCGCTTGGGTGCCCACACCGCTTAAGGCCTGCAATTTTGATGATCCAGAACCTTGAGAAAGAGTGCTGCTGTAAGACGAAATATTAATCGTCACGGGATTTCCCGTCGAGGTTCCGTCCGAAGTCGTGTTGCAACCGGTTACAGCAAGAATAATTCCTACAATTAATTGAAGCCTCATGTTGAGTCCCTTGAACCTTTCTGGTTAGCGGTTAGGACTTCGATTGTTGGGCTGAGCGGAAATGCCGCCAAGCTTAAATGGTAAAGGCGATCTGCAGCGCGGTCTTGCGCTTCTATTTCCTGCACCTTTTGCAAAGTCTCCGTAAGCAACTGACTAATCTTATCATGCCCGGCCTTGGACACACAAAATGTATGACCAAGAATCATTCTTTCTTCACGGGTGCTCTGGTGAATCGAATTAATGGCGTGTTCAAACATTTGTTTATGGAACTGGGCCAAAGACAAACGATAGACGCCCCCCAGACAATCGACCGTCTTTTTTGCGGGCTTCAGTTTTCCGTCATTGCCCAAAATAAGAAATCCATTTTCTGTCAGAAACTCGAGCGCTTCCCGAATTTCGCGAGGTGTGATCTTGGGGCTCAGGCTGGACTGAATCCAAGCGACTTCTCCTGAAAAACTAGGCAAGGTCGCCAATTCGCGAATTGCGACGTAATACCACTTTGTAAGGTACCGAAAGGCTTCCAGCTCTTTGGTATTCTCATTCTGATATTCCGCAAATTTTTGAAGTTGCTCCAAAGCTTTCAGACGAGCGTCGACCTCTTTGGAGTCCGAAAGAATCATGAGCAGTTTAAAGTAAGTCCACTCGCGTGCATTCAGTTGAAGCTGCTCTTGAATTTTTTCAAGAACCACGTCGGTTAAATCTCGTTTTCCATTTAACACCATCGAAAAATAAGAAACCGATATTTTGCAGTCCCGACATAGCGACCTTAAAGAAAAACCAGATTTTGTCTTTTTTCCCGAATTAATTACTTCAAGCAAGAAAGCTCGGTAGTCGTGATGGCGAAAAAGATTGGGCTTCGCAAATTTCTTCATGTCTCTATATATAGTAAACTAAAATCTTAGAAACTCCACGATAATGAAGAATTTTCTGTGAACGTTTCAGAGTGATATTTAATAGTTTATTCATATATTTAGATTACTTTATATCAACTTGAAACAGGTTTTCACCTTCTTTTCCAGTGAACACTCGGATGACATGAAAAAGAGTTCCTCACTTCGGTCAGAACAACCCAACATATCAATTGGCTGCGCGATCCCTTTAATTTTTTGCGTCGACTGTTTCCTCACCCATCAAATTAGCTAACACCTGGAAAAGACTTCTTCAGCTGCATGGCACGTCCGCTGCAATTGGTACTAATCCAAATGGGGGAACTTATGAAACTAAACAGAATCTTCAGCCTTATAACTTTGTCATTGGTCTTAACCGCGGGCTTAGACTCTGATGCCAAACGTGCGGCACGCACCGATCGCGTTAGAATTGCTGCCGAACTTGAGCTGGGCACTGAAGAGTTGCCACAATCAATACAGTCTAAATTTCAAACACGAGGCGAACGAAAACGTCTGCAAGTCGAAGCCGCAGGCTTTGCGGTGGGTGATGTTTTTACCGCTTCAATTAAGATTGGAGCCAAGTCTTATCTTCTCGGCGACATGACTGCCGAACTCAACGAAGAAGGAATTGTCGAAGCCGAATTGGATTTCCGTGAAGACTCTTGGTTGGTGGGACTGCCAATGGACATTCCCGCAGGATCAGAAGTCTCGGTCGTCAAGGGAAACATGGTTAATGTTTTAGTACTGCAAGCCAAATAATAACTTGGACTGCATTTTTTGAATAACAACTTCAAGATTCCTAGGGGGATTCTATGAGCTCGATGTATTTAAAACTTTTTTGTTTGGCGGTGGGTTTGCTGGCCACACTGTCTTTTCAAAACTGCGCCAACCGAACATTTACAAGCATCGACGGAGAAAGCAAAGCCGACAAACTGTCGACCGAAACTATCTTCGGGCCAAACTCTGTGGCCGCCCCCGGACAGAGTTCAGTTCCGGGTGCTGACGGAGCGCCGGGTGCTGACGGAATTCCGGGCGACGGATCTATCCCCGTTGCCGGCAACTCAGGATCAGGCGGAGGCTCAGGGAACATTCCTGGCCAAGATGATGATGACAATAACGAAGTAGACGAAAACGATGCCGACGGAGATGACGTGGTTGCCTGCGGAGGCGGAAATGAAGCGGTTGTTGTCGGGAACGAACTTCCTGTTCGGTGGATCTGCTCAGATTCCGACTCTCGCAAAAACGGCAACGTCGCATCAAGCACGACGATGAGAGTTGAAATGGTGGACTCGGCTGGAAAAGTGGCATGCGCTTTCAACGACACTTCTGCAAAGAGCGTCATTCTAACCCAGAAGAAATTTTCCATGAGCGCGGTCACGGCAAACTGCCCCCAACTCTCGGTTGGAGCAAACTACCGCATGCTGATTCGGGATGCGAATCGCACTGCGGGATCTAGTCTGATCTACAAAGCCAGTTTCTCGGTCACAAAGCGCGCAACCGATTATGCGTTTAACATGGCCTCAATGCCAGTCCTTGCGGATTTTAACGATGAGCCGCAAGTGGGCTTAGCAGAAGGTCAATGTGAAGAAACTCATTCGCCCTTGGTAATCCGCTTTGACTCACCAACAGCGGGAGCTTGTGGTCAGGAACATTTGTTATTGTCCAAGCCAGGCCAGGGAATTCTTTACGATATTTTGGGCGCCCGATCGACACCGGCTCCTTACACTAAAAAGCAAATTTCTTGGGCCAGCACTAAAAAATTCTACTTCGTGACGTTGCCTAACAGCCAAGGCCAGGTCACCGGGATCGATCAGCTTTTTGGGGATAATACAACGGGGCCCGATGGTATGTTTTCATCCAACGGTTACAGTGCACTGGCAAAGTTTGATGGCACGACTGCCGATGGCAAGACCCGCAGCTTACCGGCCGATGGTTTTATTTCAAACAAGGACGCGGTTTTTCCTCTCTTGAGATTGTGGAATGATGCCAACCAAGACGGCGTTACCCAAAGCTCCGAGCTAAAGACTCTCTCCGAGATGGGTGTGACGGTACTGGATTTAAGATACGACCCTAATTATTACGAAATGGATATCTACGGCAACGAAGTAAAATTTAAATCGGTTGCTCAAACCAAAGACGGGAGGCTGCACACCATGTTCGACCTGTGGTTTGTCCTGGGTCAATAATTCAACTCCGACAGGCGAAAGGCTTAAGGGCCTTTCGCCTGTGTCCCTGACTTAGCCAAATTAATAAATATCTAGTGCTTCGTTACGTTAAAATTCTGTGAGAGCCACTGACCAAACTCAGGAATAAAACGATCTGCCGCAACTTCAAAAGCTCGACGACCTGGTTTCGTCGCCAACAAGGCCCAAGCCGCTATTCCAATCGATGCCGCTATGACAAGTGCCTCCCGTGGATTTTCGGAGACATAGTTCGTGGAAGACTTAAACCAATTTTTAAACTCAGACACAATATTGTCAGCGAGGGCCGGAGTATTTATTGAGCGAACTGGGGTCTGCGTATTTTCCATGGTATTTCCTTTAAAAATGGTTTGGTGGTCTCTCGTTATTCCTCTTCAGCAAAAGTCGCTCCAATTTCTGTGGGCACCTCATTTTATCATTACATTTGTTTCAGTTTTCCATGAGTAAAAAACCTACGTCGGATCTTTTGCGCCGGGGAGCATCGCCCCTGTTTTTTCTGCGGCAATAACCACTTTGGAGTTAAGACACAGGATTTAATTTTGCAGGATCGCCTAACGAGCCGAGGGCAGGAGAAAGTCATGGAAAAAATCGATCTTCAAAAACCTTTACATTCTAAGACAACAAATCAGCAACCGGGATTTCGAACGGAACTCGACGAGGCCTCAATTTTGCGATTGGCTGTAACCGTTCGTTGCGAACCGCAGGTGGCATTTGACTGTTGGCGCGATTTCGCAAACCTCCCCCTATTTATGACAGACATTTCGAAAGTCACTTTGAAATCCCAAATTGAATCTCACTGGGCTATCGATCTACCTCGGGGACCTAAAGTTGAATGGGACGCTCAGATCGTTGCCGAACGTTATGGTGAAATGATTGCTTGGAAAAGTCTCGACAATCCTCGCATTCACCAAGCCGGATCTATTCAGTTTAAAAAAGCCCCGGGAAATCGCGGAACCGTTGTTAGTCTTTCTCTGAGCTACGAATTATTTGGTGGAGAATTAACCGAACTGGCAGCCCAACTCATGCTCGAAGATCCGAAAACTTTAATTTTACAGAATTTACGTCGATTTAAATCTTTCATGGAAACCGGAGAGGTCGCGACCGTCGAAGGCCAATCAAGTGGTCGAGAGCAACTTTATCCCAATATGGAAACCCACTAATTAAAGGAAATTTTTATGAAAGCATTGTGTTGGGAAGGAAAAACAAAAGTCGAGGTCAAAGTCGTTCGCGATCCCCGAATTTTAAATCCCCAGGATGCAATCATTCGGGTCACTGCGGCCGCGATTTGTGGATCGGATTTGCATCTTTACAACGGATACATCCCCACCATGAAAAAGGGAGATATTTTAGGACACGAAACCATGGGCGAGGTCATTGAAATCGGATCTGCCGTTCATCGAATCAAGGTCGGAAATCGAATTGTCATCCCATTTGATATCGCCTGTGGAAGCTGCCATCACTGTATTGAAGAAGAACATTCACTTTGCGAAAACTCGAATCCGAATGCCGTTTTGACGGATAAGCTTTATGGTCACAGTGGCTCGGGCCTATTTGGTTTCTCACATATGTACGGTGGCTATGCCGGTGGACAAGCCGAGTTTATTCGGGTCCCATTCGTCGACACGAACTCCCTGGTAGTGCCCCAGGAATTGGAAGACGAAAAAGTTCTTTTCTTGAGTGATATTTTTCCGACGGGCTACATGGCCGCTGAAAACTGCAACATTCAACGCGGAGACACGGTCGCAGTTTGGGGCTGCGGGCCGGTCGGTCAAATGGCGATTCGGAGCGCATTCTTGCTCGGAGCCGAACGAGTTATCGCTATAGACCACTATCCCGCTCGATTAATTATGGCCGCACAGGGTGGTGCCCACACGATCAACTACGAAAATGCCGATTCAGTTTTGGATGAACTTAATTACTTGACCGGCGGTCGAGGTCCCGACTCATGCATTGATGCTGTGGGATTAGAAGCTCATGGGACGACGGTGACCGCAACTTTGGATCGCGTGAAAACGGCGCTCTACTTAGCAACGGACCGTCCCGATGTTCTTCGTCAAGCAATTCAAGCCTGTAAGGGCGGCGGGACCGTCTCGATACCTGGAATTTATGGTGGATTCTTAGACAAGGTCCCCTTTGGCGCCGCTTTCGGAAAAGGTCTCACTTTGAAGATGGGACAAACTCACACGCAACGCTATATGAAACCTTTGCTTAATCGTATTCTCAAGGGTGAGATAGATCCTTCGTTTGTGATTAGCCATCGCATTAACATCGACGAGGGACCCAAGGCTTACGATAAATTTAACAACGAAAAAGACGAGTACATTAAAGTCGTTATGAAATTGCATTAACAGATAGTTATCCGACCTGACGGCTTTGAACGCTGTCGTGCATGTGGGACTTGAATTCGGGGTAAGCCTCAGCCACCCGGTGAAAAGCATCGCGGTGCAAAAGATATATATCACAAAACCCGCGGGCTCTCGCAGTAGCGCCGCGTGGCTTGTCTGTTAGCAGAGCAATTTCTCCGAAGAACGCACCGTCAGATAAATTTGCAAGTACAGAGCCGTCCCGCGACAAAATTTCGACATTTCCGCTTTGCACGAAGTAAAGGCATTCACCGGGTTCATCGATGCGAAAGATACGCTCTCCTGGAACAAAAATTCTGGATTCCAATTGATCCATCAAATCTTCGATCATGTCGGGATCCGCACCCTTTAGGAACGGGACTTTTTCAACGATGGACCGATTGATAAAAAGAAAAAGCTCCGATTGAAGTTTGTGCGGCAAATCTTCGATCAATGAGTTGTTTTGGTAACCCTGTTTTGTCATCCACAAATAATGGTAATAGGCCCGCGTTTTCGATTTTAGCTCACCCGGAATTTTATTATTTTTCATAAAGGTTTCAATTTTATCCAGATTGTCCATATGGTGTTCCCGAGCCGCATCCGAACGACTGATAAGACTAGCTACGTTACTCAGGATAAATCCAAAGACGCCGACTCCAATAACCTGTGTGAAACAGCAATAGAGCATTTGTGGAATCGTCTGGGCAACGATATCGCCGTATCCCACCGTCGTTAAAGTAGTGAATGCCCAGTAAATAGCTTTCACGTAGGTCAAAACTGGATCCGGATTTAATCCCGCAGATCCACTTCCTAACACGATCCAACCACACGAAACTAAATGTACCAAGAGCGGCAGTGACAAGAAAATCGGAATCAGACGGTAGGCAATGGGCTGTAAAGAATCATACTGATCTAAAAATATTTTGATGTGCCGGATGTGTCGAGCACACAATAGATTTAAAACTAAAATCCAAGTTATTGTCTGATCAAAAAAAATCAAGGCCACCAGCGAAACCGGCAGCAAACAAATCAAATCCACAACCAAGCCAAAACTTTTCCAGCTCTGCCATTGCCGCGGATTTAATCTTGTTTTTTGAAAATGAAGATAAATGTTGAATCCTGCGACCATGCAAACAACCAGGCAAAATCCCAATTCAGCCAATAACGGAGGGGTGTAACCAATCAGTCGAATCGGGATCCAAAATCCGACCAGGAAAGCCCCTAATATTGAAATGATTCTAATCAGTTGGATTTTTTGCACGTATTTCGTCTTCGGCAAAAACTGAAAAAATGTTGACCCTGTAACGCAGTTCCATTTGCGTAATATAATATTGGATTGATTTCCCGCAGTGTGAAACGTCAAGATTTCTATGCAATTGTTTTTCAACAAAAACAGAGCTGACTTTTTACAGGAGGAAAAATGCGTTTACTAATTCTAACTGGCCTTTGGGCTTTGGTTTTACAACCCGACTTTGGATGGGCCTCCAACCAACCGCTTTGCATGACCCCGGAGATGATCGAAAACGAGGGTGCGGGTCCCGAAACTTTTGAAGAAGTGTTTGCCGTCCACGAATTCGAAGAGCCTGTCCGGTGCGAAGAAACTGGCCTGGAAATGGAAATTTATCGATCGTCGGAATCCTCTCCGGTCTGGGGCACTTTTATCAGAAACTTGAAAAGCTGTGCCCCCGGATGTGCGCCTGCCAATTACCATGCTTATCGCAACCAACGAAAATCTTGTCATTTTTCTGGCCGAGCCTTGGATGTCGGAGCGATCCGTTGCGGATCTCGACTCCATTCCGCGATAAGCGGCGGTAAATTTGCCTCGATGGTGCAATGTATGAAATCCAAAATGAGAGTCTTGTATCGAAATGGCCCGGGTCGAACAACGGGGCATCACGATCATGGTCATTTCAGTTTGGGCTGCTCGGTTCCGGGACGTCCGGTTTATTGGTGATTAAAGAGTTTTCTTAAAAAAGATTCGTAATTTTCCCGGGGGGAAATCGGGAAGCTCCCCAAAAACTTGATATCCCAAAGACTTGTAAAGTTCGCTCGCTTTGGGATTAAAAGTATCTATCCAAGAATTTTTACAGCCACGTCGAAGGGCTTCGACTTCGGCACTTTTGATGAGCTGGCTACCGATACCTTGCCCACGAAAGTGATCACTCACCCAAAGCAACCGAATATAAAGCCAGCCCCAGTTGGTCGAACCTACTAGGCCCCCTGCCAAAGTATTGTCCTCGTCACGGACAGAAACAATCAGCTCACGGTGCTGGTCGGGCGCTACTTTTTCATGGTTATATATTTTCAGCTGTTCCTGAATTAGTCGAGCTTCAACAGTTCCAGATTGATCTTGAACTTGAACTTGAACTTTCATTTAGGGATCAATCACTTTCCCGGGATTTAGCAACCAGTTTGGATCCAAAGTTTTCTTTATTGCTTTTAAAATCGCAAGCTCCGCCGGAGTTTTTGAATACTTCAGATGCGACTTTTTCAATAACCCCACACCGTGTTCTGCAGAAATGCTGCCCTTAAACTTTTGTACGAGCTTAAAAAGATCCTCATCCACGAGTCTGGTTTTAGCCAAGAAATCAGTTACCGGCATTTCTTTTGGTTTTAGCGCATGGATATGGAGATTTCCGTCTCCGATATGTCCAAAGACAAATTGCGTCCAATTGGGATATTTTGAGCCAAACAAAAGAGTCCACTCATCGATGAAGGCCTTGAGATTAAAAATCGGTACAGAAATATCATTGCTGTGATTCAGTCCCTTAACCGCAAGAAACTCTGCGATCCCCTCGCGCGCTTTCCAAAATTGCCGACGCTCCACCAATGATTTGGGTTGGACTCCCTCTTCGACCATTTCATTTGCAAAAACCTCTTCTAGCCAAGCATCGATATTTTCGCCCTTGATATCGAGCAAAACATATTGCTGGTGAGGTTTTTCAAACGGAGATCGCAAACCCAAAGCGTCGTAGGAAGCATCAAAGCAATTTTTGGAAAAAACTTCGAATGCATAAATGTCAAATGGACCACTGCGGGCTTTTTCGAGCAGATTAAAAACCGAAGCCATGTCTTTGACACCAAAGAAATAAAGATCCAGATTTTTTTCTATTCGGATTAACTTCAAAGTGGCTTCCGTAACGATTCCCAGAATTCCTTCGGAGCCGATGAACAAATGCTTGAGATCAAGCCCCGTGTTATTTTTTTCCAGAGCACCATTGAGCTGCAGAATCTGCCCGGTCATCGTAACGACCGTCAAG
>JAYUPS010000297.1:0-2748 GCA_043759945.1 Bdellovibrio sp. | reverse complement strand
TCATCAGAGCATTCATCGCCAGTTGATTGCGATGGCGCAGTCTTTCCACCACCCGAACCGGAGATATTAAACGCCCTTCCAGCAATCGCCGTCGGTTGTCCGCAAGACGGAGGTAATTTCTGGCCGCCAGATGCAGGCGTTCATGCAACTCGTCGTTTCGTTGGACCATTTCCAACAACCGACGGCGCGGGTCGATCAATCGATGGCCCAGCATTTGAAACCGCATTTTGGCTTGCCGAAGCAGTTTGCTCCAGCCCAGTTCCAGTAACCTTTGCTGTTGAACCAAACGATCGGCCACATCTGAGATATTTTTCACAACAAGCTCGGCGGCCGCGCTGGGCGTCGGCGCGCGAACGTCGGCAACAAAATCGGCGATCGTAAAGTCAACTTCGTGGCCGACGGCTGAAACAACCGGAAAGGGACTGAACGCAATCAGCCGGGCAACTTTTTCATCATTGAAGCACCACAGATCTTCCATCGAACCGCCCCCGCGGCCCAAGATCATGACGTCGACATCAGGAATTTTAAAAGCCTTTAGCATTGCTTCGCAGATACTGGCCGCTGCGGCTTCGCCCTGAACAATGGTGGGCACCAAAATAATTTCTAGAAATTTATTGCGGCGATTAATGACGTTAAGAATGTCTTGGATCACGGCTCCCGTCGGCGAAGTTACCACCACCACCCGTTTTGGAAATGGCGGCAGAGATCGCTTTTTTGCTGGATCAAAAAGACCTTCGGCTTGAAGTTTAGCTTTCAATTGTTCAAAAGCTTTTTGCAATGCTCCGGCTCCCACAGGTTCCATCATCTCGACATTGATTTGGTAATCTCCGCGCGGTTCGTAAACTGTGACGCGCGCCCGGATTAAAACTTCCAGCCCGTCGTGGGGCTTAAATTTTAAACGCGAATTAAAACCACGAAACATGACGGCTTTGATGCTGGCTTTAGAATCCTTCAGCTGAAAATAAAAATGACCCGAAGAATGGGCTTTAAATCCTGAAATTTCGCCCTGCACCCACACCAAACTAAATTGCCCTTCCAAAGTCTTTCGGATTTGGGAATTTAACTGTTCGACGGTCAAGACCGCAGGTGTCTGCGCCGACTTAGATTCGTCAGTATTTGGAACCGGTTCCAGGGATTCGAACATGGGTCATAGAACTATCGACGGAGCCCCCGGAAAGCAAGGGATTCAAACCGAGATAAGAAGATTTTGGAGGGCCCAAAAACCGCTAACGATCACTAGGACCCACAAGAATTTGGCCTCACGTCGGGCCTGCCCGAAAACACCACCGGTAAAGCTGTGGTGCAGCCGCAGAAAAACCGGATTGTCCATCACAAAAATCATCAGGATTCCATAAAAAAACATCAAAAAAGGAAAATAGAAGTCGAGTTGAGACATGCTGGATTATCGGAAGAATTAAGCGTGAAAAGGAGTCTGGTTTTAAGGTGAGATTTTTTTGGTTCCGATTGAATTTTTAAAGGAAGTTTTGTAGACTGTTTTTGGGTCTCAGGAAGCAAAGAAGAATAACCCTACAAGCATGAGATTAGGGGACTGTCTCTGACAATGGTGAGCAAGCCCAACTTCGATTGGGAAGCCTAAAGTTGTTATCATGGTCACCCACTTTAAATTTGGGGTTATCCTTCGCGCCTTTCTGGGGCTTTTTTTTTGCCTTTTGCTCATCGGCCCACCTCAACATTGGGACCCAACTGTCTCGGGTTGAGAATATTCTCTAAATTGTCTAAGCATTTCCTATTTAGACCGAAGTCCAACTAGCCGAAAAGACAGTATGGGCTGGTCGTCGTCTGTACGGACATTTTTGTTCTTCAACATTGCTGTAGTGTCTTTGCTGACCGCCGGTTGCAATCCGAGCAGCGACAGCCCAACCATAGATCCACCACGCCCTCAGACCGCCGAGAAAGTCTACAGTGCGACGCCAACCACTTACGGTGGTCTAACGACAACTGTAACGGCTACGGCGACCTTTGCCCGGTACGATGACGGGGCGGCAGGGCTTGCTTCAATATCGACGAACAATCCTATTCGCTTTGCCGAGTTTCACGTTTTCGATGCGAATGGAACTCAAATTCAACAGGGCGAAACAGATGGTTCCGGAAATATTTCTACAATCTTGCCTCGAACTGCTGGGAACTACGTTCTTTCGGTGAATTCGCGAGCCGACAACGTGAAATATCGGGTTAGCGTTCTAGACAACCCCTATGACCAAATTTATTTTTCTTTACGGACCTCCTTTTCGCTCGACGGAACTCAAGTAACCTTGCCGGTAACGATCACGCCAGCTCCCGCGACCAATGAAAGCACCCTCGAGGGCGCAGCTTTTAATATTCTTGATCAGATTTATGTCGCCAATGAATTTTTAAGATTAAAGGCCAACGACACGACCAACTGCTCGGTGTGCTCCACAGATTTTGTAGCCGCTCCCAAAGTCCCTATCTATTGGAGCAAGGGAATTTCCCCGGGCACGTATTACGGAGCTCCCAGCACCCCCATCAGTTTTTTCCTGAGCCAACAGTCCGGAAGCATCTATCGCGGAATTTATATTTTGGGCGGTGTTCAAGGTTCGATCTGCGCCGACACAGACCACTTCGACAATTCGGTAGTTCTTCACGAATACGCCCATTACTTAGAAAGTGTGTATAGCAAAGCTTCTTCTCCGGGCGGGTCTCACAACGGAAATTCGATTATTGATCCCCGGTTGGCTTGGAGTGAGGGCTGGGCTAACTTTTTTCAAG
>JAYUPS010000296.1:0-2752 GCA_043759945.1 Bdellovibrio sp. | reverse complement strand
GACGGCAACGGCTTCATCGACGACACGATGGGGTGGAACTTTTACGCGAACAATCGCTTGCCCTATGATGACGACTCTCACAGTCACGGGACACATGCGGCAGGGATCGTTTTGGGTGTGACCCAAGACATTCTTGCCAGCCCCATTGCTCAAGCAAAAATTAAAATCATGCCTTTGAAATTTCTGGGCGCTGACGGCAGCGGATCGACCTCTGCGGCGATCAACGCCATTTACTATGCGGTGAACAATGGCGCGACCGTGATCAATAATTCCTGGGGCGGTTCGGGTTACTCGCAAAGTTTGCACGAGGCTTTGACCTATGCCTACCAACACCACGTTTTTATCGCTTCGGCTTCCGGCAATTATGCTTCGGACAATGACGGAGCGCCACTGTACCCCGCCAGTTATCCGGTGCCCTCGCAAGTGGCGGTTTCGGCCACGAATGATTGGGATGCCTTGGCTTCATTTTCAAACTACGGCCGTTATTCAGTCCATCTGTCGGCACCGGGGGTCTCGATTTACTCGACGATGCGATCCAACGGTTTTGGATATCTCTCAGGAACCAGCATGGCGACTCCGTTTGTTGCCGGGCTCGCTGCGGCCATGCTTCGCGAAGCTCCGCAACTGACCGGATATCAAATTTCAAATTTGATGGTGAATTCGGGCGCAAACTTCTCGGCACTTTTAGCGAAGACCATTTCCGGCAACCGAGTCGACGGGTTAAATTCAGTGATTTCGAGCAAAGGTCAGGTTTCAGCTTTGGCGGACCAGCCACCTTACAATCCGGTTAATTTATCTTCTCGAGGTCTGGCTTCCGAAACAACGACTGCTGGCGGTTGTGGACTTGTGGGTCTGATGGCCCGCGGGGGAAAACCGCCCTCAGGCCCCGGTCAAGGTTGGGCACTCGTTGTGGGTCTGTCCTTGCTTCCATTGCTCGTATGGCAAGTGCTGCGCCGTCGGGATCCCGTGGGCGCGAACCGACGAATGCACGAACGCTTTGTGATGAAGTCTGATATTAAGCTGAACGTGGGCGGTCGAGAGCTTGTCGGTCACATGAATACAATCTCGACGGGTGGAGTGTCGTTCCAGGCCGATGCTCTCTTAGAGCGCGGCGGAATCGTGACATTGCAAATCAAGAGTCCCGATGGCGGCGAACAAATCCAGGTCGAGGGAAAAATCGTCTGGAACGAAAAGAACAATGCCTACGGGGTGGCCTTTCAGGGCGCCAAAGAGGGAGTTGTTTCCAGCATCCGTGAGTGGAGCTCCAATCTGGTGAAAGCAAATTAAGTGAAAGTTAATACAGTTATTTAATCCGAGGTGATCTCGCGGTGGCCGGTGGTTTCACCGGCCCAGTTGTGGGGTGGGCCCCAGGTTTTCTGGTAAACTGCAGTAAGCTCAGCCAGGCCCATAAGTTTATGGCGCTTCAAGAAATCAAACAGAACTTCTTTGGTGGGATCCATCTGTCCGTCTACGCATTTAAATGCAAACGACAGTCGTTCCTTCACGGCAACGCCGGTGTAAACTCCGCCGGCGCCGCCCTTGACGATGATGTTTCCCCACGAAGTTTCAATCAGGCCCGAGGTCACTGAATCCGTGCCCTCGATCAACAGGGGATGCTCGCCCATGGCTTTTAAAATGTCCCGGCAGGCTTCATTGTAGGTCGGATCTAGGGGCCCTAAGAGCTGCCCCCAGGCTTTGGCTAAATTTTGAATTTGGCAATCGTAGACGGGCAGGCCGCAGCCGTCGGTGCCCTGGCCGTTGACAGAAAAGTCTTCTCCGAAAAAATCACCGAACACTTTCCGGATCATGGTTTGAATAGAGCTTCCGGGATTATTGTACTCTTTCACAGTCCATCCCAATTTTAAAACTGCGGACAGCAAGCCCAAATGTTTTCCGGAACAATTATTGCGTAATCGCGATGGGCCGCGTCCCGTTTGGGGTCCGCAGGCCAAGTGATCCTCGGTCAGGTTCTTTTCTTTCATCCACGGATCTAAAACTTGGACGTGCACGTCTTCACCCAAATGCGAAGCGCAGGCCAGGGCCAAACGATCAAAGCGTTTTCCCTCTTGCTCGAATGCACCCGACAAAATGTAAGGCATGGCCTGAAACGGTTTGAACGTGGAGCGGGGGCTCATTCGAAATTCCGGAGAACCAAAACTTTCAATCAATTCGCCAGAGTGATGAAAGACCGCGCCCACCACCAGGCTTTCGCCATCGGTGATTGTCCCTCGGTAAGTACGCACTTTTAGCGGGCTTTTCATATTTGCTTTGTCCTCATCTGAACCTCAACCTCATCTAATCCTGATCTCGTCCTCGTCTTACAGTCGCCTGATTCTGGCCAGATCTTTGATCAGTTCGACTTTACTTTCAATGGAATTTAGAAGAAGACTTCTCTCAACAAATGAAAGTCTTCGACGGCTTTACCTTCTTTAATGAATTGGATCTGCTGGAGCTCCGACTTGCCGAGTTGTGGGAGGTCGTTGATCATTTTGTCTTGGTCGAAGGCACCCGCACATTTCAGAAAAATTCAAAACCACTTTATTACGAACAAAACAAGGAGCGCTTTAAAAAGTATCAGTCAAAAATTATTCATGTGGTGGTTGATAGATATCCGACGTTTTGGACGCAATGGAAGCCCGTGAAAACCTGGCATTTTGAAAATCACCAACGGGAAATGATTAGCTCCGGGCTCTCTCAAGCTGCGCCCGGGGATGCGATTTTGATCAGTGACGTTGATGAAATTCCAAATCCG
>JAYUPS010000295.1:0-21223 GCA_043759945.1 Bdellovibrio sp. | reverse complement strand
CGTAAAAAACAAAGCCCCCCATCCAAAATTTAAAAATATCCAAAGGGTTTTGCGTGTAATATTCCGGTGCTTCGTAGAGCACGTGAAAAATCCGCGCTCCGACAAAGCCAGAAACCATGACCAGAAAGCTGATCTGGAGCGCCATCTCGACGTACATGTGTTTTTTCTGGGCACGCCAGTAAATGTAGTAAAGAAGCCCCGAATACAACAGGCTCAAGTAAACAAAATAAGTCGGAGCCATTAGCTGTTCGCCAATGCGGATCTCCGGAGCCATCAGGTGGTCTTCTTCTTTTTAGCGGCTTTTCCCTCAAGGAACATAATGACCACCAAAACGGAGACACCTCCGACGATGGCCATGTCCGCCACATTAAATGCGGGATAGGTATAAATCTCTTTCCAGTGGAAATCTAAAAAGTCGATCACGTAACGAAACTGCAATCGATCGATGTAATTACCGACCGCGCCGCCAAAGATGCTCGAAAGTGAAAAGACCTGCCAGTAGTCGTTGTTGGGGACGCTTTTCAAAATCACTAAAATGATAACTAAAGCCACCGGTGGCATAATCAAAAAAAACAAATCTCGAAACTGCGGATGACTTTGAGCTAAAAATCCAAAAGCAGCTCCCGGATTTCGCACGTAAGTCAGATTAAAAAATCCCGGGATCACCGGATGAGATTCGCCCAATTGGTAGTGCAAATGGACATACATTTTTGTGATCTGATCGATAGCCACTATGAGAGCGGATAAAATCGCCAATATAAGATGTTTGAGCTGTAACTTCATGGTGTCAGGGCCTCCACGCATTTTGGACATACGTCGGGAAATTGGGTACTTGTTTTAATATCCAGGGCATAGGTCCAACAGCGAACGCATTTTTCGCCGGGCGCCCGCACGGCGCTGACTTGGGTGGCGCCATCTATGATGTCCACTTTAGAAACAATCAAAAACTCTCGCAAGTCCGGATAAGCTCTCAAAGTTTTTAATATGTCTCCCGTTTCGGTCAAAGTGACCTTGGCTTCTAAACTGGAGCCAATCGTTTTTTGCGCGCGCAGCTCTTCTAAAGTTTTCTGAACGGTGGCGCGAACCACAAAAAGCTTTTCAAACTTTTCGGCAAGTTCTAGATTTTTCCATTTTGGATCCGCTTTCGGGAAATCCAACAAGAAAATGCTCTCTTCTTTTTTGCCCTTCATGTAGCCGTAGACTTCTTCCGCTAAGAACGAAAGCACCGGCGCCATCAAGCGCACCAAAGAATCGTTCATTAAATGCAAAGTTGTTTGTGCGGACCTGCGCGATTTTCCATCGGCTTTCCAAGTGTAAAGCCGATCTTTGATGATGTCCAAATACTGGGCCGACAAATCCACCGTAAAGAAAGTATTGAGCGCGTGATAGACTTTGTAGAATGACAGTTCTCGGTAACCCTCGTCGGTTTTTTCAATCAGATTCGCCAGTCTTCCCAGAGCCCATTGATCTAACTCCATCATCTGATCGTAAGGCACCGAATTTTTAGCGGCGTCAAAATCATTCACCGCTCCCAAAAGATAGCGCATCGTATTTCGGATCCGACGGTAAGTCTCAGTCACCCGCTCTAAGATCTCGGGACCGACTTTCAAGTCTTGGCCATAATCTTCATAGATGCACCAAAGGCGCAAAATTTCTGCCCCGTTTTTTGCCGATACTTGTTCAGGGTCGACCGTGTTGCCTTTGGATTTGCTCATCTTTAGACCCTGGGGATCGTTCACGAATCCGTGAGTCAATAAAGCTTTGTAAGGGGGCTTCCCGTGGGTCACCATCGAAGATATTAGACTGGTATTGAACCAGCCGCGATGTTGATCGGATCCCTCAAGGTAAAGATCCGCCGGCACATTGAGACCCTGGCGTTTTTTCTGAACCGCCGCGTGACTGATGCCGCTATCAAACCAAACATCTAAAATATCTTTTCCATGCTTAAATCCCTGAGATCCAAAGTCCGAACCCGGAGTCGATTTAAAGTTCGTGATAAAATCTTCGGGCTTCGCGGTGTAAAAAGAGTCGATGCCCCCGTTTTTTTCAATGTGATCGGCGACTTTCATCATAACGCTTAGATCCGCCAGCGGCTCGCCTGTTTTTTTGCAGTAAAAAATAGGGATTGGAACGCCCCAAATGCGTTGGCGGCTCAGACACCAATCGGGTCGGCCTTCCATCATCGACTTCAGACGGTCTTTGCCCCAAGCCGGAAAGAAACGGACCTCTTCGATGGCTTTTAGAATTTTGGGACGCAAAGCCTGTTCGGGCAAATCCAGCCCCAAGAACCATTGCGGCGTAGCCCGGTAAATCAAAGGGACTTTCGTGCGCCAACAGTGCGGATAGCTGTGTTCGAATTCTTTGAACGACAAAAGCAAATTCAGTGTTCGCAATTTTTCGACAATCAAAGGATTCGCTTTAAAAATTTGAAGGCCCGCAAATTCGGGAACCTCTTTCGAATAAGTCCCATCCGGCAAAACGGGACTTAAAATTTCAAGACCGTACTTTAAACCCACCTTGTAATCGTCTGTACCGTGACCAGGTGCCGTGTGCACGACACCGGTGCCGGCTTCCAACGTCACGTGATCACCCAACACGATCAAAGAATCGCGCTCTAAAAAGGGATGACGGGCTTTCTTGCGATCTAATTCTTGACCCTTGAAGCTGTGAACCAGAGTCAAAGTCAGTTCGGCTTCTTTTTCCAGCGATTCTTTGAGAGCCTTTGCCAGAACCAATCTGCCTTTAGCCGAATCGTAAACGCCGTATTCAAAATCGGAGTGCAGGGAAATAGCCAAATTCGCCGGCAAGGTCCAAGGGGTCGTCGTCCAGATCGCAAAGGAAACGTCTTTACCGACCGAGTTCAAAGCTTTTAAAGTTTCTGAATCGGTAACCGGAAATTTTACGTAGACCGAGGGGCTTTTGTGCAGATGATATTCAACTTCGGCTTCGGCCAAAGCGGTTTGCAAAACCCAATTCCAATAAACTGGTTTGGTCCCCAGGTAGACGTAACCTTTTTCATAGGCCCGAGCGAACTCGCGCACTTCTTCGGCTTCGTAGCTGGGATCCATCGTCAAATAAGGTTGTTCCCAATCGGCCAAAATTCCCAACCTCTGGAACTGCGTGCTTTGAGTCGCAGACCATTTGGTCGCTTCCGCCCGGCAAAGTCGGCGGATCTCGGATTCACTGGTTTCTTTGGCCTTGGGGCCCAGGCCCTTCATGATTCCGTGTTCGATCGGAAGACCATGGCAATCCCAGCCGGGAATAAAGGGCGTATGGAAGCCCGCCATGTTTCGGTACTTTACTGTAATATCTTTGAGAGTTTTATTCAGGGCATGACCTATATGAATGCCGCCATTCGCGTAGGGCGGTCCATCCTGAAAAACAAAACTCGGACCGTTTTTAGTTTTCTCGATCATCTTTTGGTAAATCTTTTTGTCTTTCCACTGAAGAACCATGGCAGGTTCTTTTTGCGGGAGATTTCCCTTCATGGGGAATTCGGTCTGCGGAAGTTGCAGCGTGGATTTGTAATCGACGGGGTTCATCCCTACAAGCTACTTGGAGTGCGTTCGGTCAGTCAAACTTAAAGGTTTTTCAAGCGGTTATGGCCCATCGAGATCAACAGGCGCACAGCTTCCAAGTCACTGGACAGGTTCAAGCTTGTTTTAACTTCTTGCACGATCACTAAAGAGCGCGCGTCCAAATGAAATGCACCCACCGCAAGTTGTGGCGAATTCGGAGGGGGCGTCAAAGTTACGGTTGCAGTTGGATTCGTATTGGGATTCGCAGCTGGCGTCGCAGCAGGAGCAGTAGCAGGAGCAATCGGAGCCGGTGCAGGGCTTGCTAAGGGTCGGGCCGCAGGCTCATGGGTCTCGAACTCGCCCATCATTCCGGCAAGATTCCGGAGTTCCGATTTAAAAGTTTTTAAGGAAGGTCGATCCAGAAAGTCTTCGCCTTGAGTCTTCGCTTTAACGTATAGACTGATCAATAAATCCGGAGTTGTGGCCAATTCTTTAATTTGCGCATTTTGGTTTTGCAGCCACTGGTAGGCCTTTACCAAAGTTTCGCGCGTGTAGGCCTGTGGGGGAAATGGATTCATCGTCATATCGGAATGAAAAACCTAAACTGGGCCACCGGGCAGTTCAAACGAAATCTCTGGCGTTAATTCCGTATTTCTCAATTTTCCTTAATAGGGTCTTTTTCGGTATATTTGCGTGGAGCGCTGTTTGATTGATACGGCCTTTAAAAGTTTGCAGAGCCTTAATAATAAATTCTTTTTCAAAAGCCTCTTTTTGTGCATTGAAATCAAGCGCACCGCCCACAGCCGCCCCACCACCGGAAACCACGTCGAGCAGATCCACATCGTCTTCGCCGGTATCAAAGTCTTCGGCCGCGTCGGCTTGATCCGAAGCCAATTGAGAATCCATCACAACTTTGGGACTTTTGCTTAAGCTCACTTCCGGCAGTGCCGTGCCGGTTGAGGTTAAAATCAATTCCGGCAGCGAACTGAGTCCGATGCAAGTCCCATTTTCCATGATGAAGCAATGTTCAATCACGTTTTCCAGTTCCCGAATATTCCCGGGCCAATCGTAGCGTTTTAAAACCGCCAACGCATCTGCCGAAATGCCGATGATTCGTTTTGAGTGAGCGGCATTGAATTTTCGGATAAACATCGAGACCATGCTGTCGATGTCGTCTTTTCGCGAATTGAGCGAGGGCAAGAAAATGGGAATAACATTCAAACGATAAAAAAGGTCCTCGCGGAAATCGCCTTTTTTCATGAGCTCTTCGAGCGGACGATTGGTCGCCGCAATAATGCGAACGTTGCTTGGTATTTCGCGATTGGCGCCCACCGGAGTAAAGATTTTTTCTTGAAGCACGCGCAAGAGTTTTACTTGCATCAACTGCGGCATGTCGCCGACTTCGTCCAAGAACAAAGTTCCGCCCTCGGCGTACTGAAATTTTCCGATCTTTCTTTGGTCCGCGCCGGTGAAAGACCCTTTCTCGTGCCCAAACAGCTCCGACTCAAACAGATTCTCAGGGATGGCCGAGCAATTGATCGCCACAAATTTTCCGTCTTTGCGGGGAGAGTTAAAATGGATCGCGCGGGCGACCAGTTCTTTGCCGGTTCCCGAGGCTCCCCGGATCAAGACCGGAGTTTCGACTTTCGACAACCGGTGAATCACGCCAAAAACTTTTTGCATCTGATGATTTTGACCGATGAACTTACGACCCTCTTCCATTAAAACCGGAGCGCTGGCCGCCACATTGGAAATCAAAGTTTGAGCCGCGACGGCACGATCAACCAAAGCGATCAAGTCTTCGCCACGCATTGGTTTTGAAAGATAATTGTAAGCGCCATCTTTAACCGCCGATACGGCCGCATCGATGCTCGCAAAGGCCGTTAGCATAATCACGACGATCCCTGGATTGTGTTCTTTGATAGCTTTCAAAGTTTCCAAGCCATTTAAGCGGGGCATGTCGACGTCTAAAATTGCAACGTTAAAGTCCTGAACCTTAATTTTTTCGATGGCGTTAATTCCGTCGAAGGCTTCGGTGATGTCGTAGCGTTGGGTATTTAAAAGCGAGGTTTTGACCGACAGGCGCAGGCCCTGATCGTCGTCCGCGACGAGCACTTTGATCTTTGATGGGCCGGTTGGCTGGTTCAACATCAGGTCCTCCGTGCCGGAAGTGGTTCTCGTCCGCCGACGTGTTCTTATAGACCAAGTCTTAAAAAACGGCGAGAAAAATTGCCATTGGAAGAACCTTATTTCGGCCTATTTCAGTTCAAGCGGGAGCTCAATTGTAAAGGTTGACCCTTGCCCCGGGGAACTTTCCACTCCAATTCTCCCCTGGTGCAGTTCGGTGAAATACTTTGCAAGGTAAAGGCCCAAACCAGAGCCCTTGATCGCGGAGTTTTTTGCATTTTTGCTCCGAAAAAATTTCATAAATATATTCGGTAGCTCGTCGGCGGGGATGCCCGGACCCTGGTCGGCGACTTGAATGACGACCCAGCCGGCACTTTCTTCGGACGAGATTAAAATTTTCGAATCATTTGGGCTGTATTTAATAGCGTTTTCCACTAAGTTAGATAAAACCTGTTTAATAAGATCAGGATCAATTGAAATTGAAAACAAAGGCTCCAGCTCTTCGATCAATCGGATATTTTTGGCCTTTGCCAAAAACTCAGCCCGGTGGGTGACCTCTTTGATTAGCTCGTTCACGTCGCGGCTCTGGCGATGCAAAATCACGCCTTCGGATTCGATCCGCGCGTAATTCAGGGTCGAATCCACGAACTTCAGCAGATCATTGCCGGAAGCTTTGATGTGATCAATGGCCTCGCGCTGCTGAGGGCTTAACAAAACCTCGTCATTGATGATGACATCGGTCATACCTTGAATGCGTGCAATCGGCGTCTTTAGATCATGGGACATCATCGATATAAAATTAGTTTTAAGTTCTTCCACTTGGGAAAGCAGCTCGTGCTTGTGCTGCAGTTCCCAACTGCGGCGATTTTCCATGATCAAACGGTAAGGAATAAAAAAGTAGTAACACAAAAAAATCGCCAAATAGGGGTGCGCGAGAGAGATCAAAAGACCAAACGGATAAAACATCAGGTAAGCCAAAACAGTTAGACTGGCCGCCATGACTAAAAGTGAAACCAGCCCGCGAAGGGGACGCATCGCCAACACCGCATTGATCGTCAGCATCGAAATAATGGCGGTGATGAACCAATTGAGCCAGCGGGGAGCCGGAGTTGGCGCCGAATTCCGCAGAAAAGTCTCAATCATATTTCCGTGCATCTCGAGCTCGGTCATGGCCGAAGGGTCCCGCGAGTAAGGTGTGCGGATGTAGGTCTTTAACGTCTTGCCGAAGTCGTCTCCGATAATAACAATTTTGTCTTTAAATTTATCCGAAGGAATCGATTTCCGAATAACCTCTTCAAATTTAGTTTTCGACAGAACTCCCGGACGAGCAAAATCAATGTAAACTTGATTGGTCTCGTAGACCATGAACTTGCCGCGAATGGATTCGATATTTGCTCGCTCGGGGCTCACTAGGCTTGCCAAATAAGCGTGACCTAAAATATCCCCGTCGTAGTCCACCATCACCCGACGGGTCACCCCATCGGCCGCAAACAAGTTCGAGTCCGAGGTCTTTGGCGCGGACAGGACGGGAATCTGGTGAAAGGGCTCGGGCATCAGTAAATTTCCGGACTCTCCGCGAAGAGCCATCTTGTTTGTAAGCTGAAAAATTCTTGCGGGCGTCGTATTGCTGACGATCATTTTAATAAACTGATCTCGCTCTGCGGGATTGCCGCCCGGTGAGCTCTGAGCTCGCGCCAGTTCATCTTCGGTGTCGGTCTGTGCCGTGATGGGCGTGACGTAAACGACGGCCCTGGGATTTTGTTTTAAAATTTCAGCCAGAACCTGGGAGTGTTGGCCAAAGCTGGGAACCCCTTTGGTGTGTTCGACGGTGACTTGGTCCATAGAAATCAGTTCGACGGCCTGACTTGGCGCTGGCGAAGGACGAAGTTTAAAGCGGTAATCAAAAAAAATGGACTCGAAGGAGTCCATTTGAAACTGCAGCAAAGCAAAAGCAATTCCCAAACCCAACAATGGCCGCAGAAGTTTAAACAAAAAAGACTTCTGCCGCCATGGGGTTCGAGCCACTAAGTTTCTCCGGAGGGACGGCAACCCGGATGGGGTCCCATCACCGTCAGGGTCGGGACCGGCTTCACTTTGTTGATGTGAATGGTCTGATCCGGCGTGGATTCGGCCTTTTTCTCATCGCTCTTTTTAGACATTGACGACCTCGTTTTCGGATTTAGCATTTGAGCCATCAGCTTGAGTGCTTTCAACAGTTCCTCCAGTTCTACATTGTTCATAATACACAATTCCCATTGCCATCAAGGTCCGAGTTCTTTCACAGAAATTTTCGTCCACTTGATGCTTACTTCCAGTTTTATTACGGTGGATGTACATGCATCCTCCTCCGCAAAGGTATTTGGCCCAGCAATCTTGACAGCCATTTTTCTCGATCAAAGGGGCTTGGTAGGAATCGAGTTTGTCTTTAAAAAGTTTGTCTTGGGTGCCAACGATTTCCCCGGCTTCACCCACCAGCCAAGGGCAGGTGTACAGGTTGTTTCGGGCATCCACCACCAAGTAAGACTTGCCAGCGCCGCAATAGTTTTCGATGCGGTCCTGCAGATCCAAACGCAAAAAGAGCGAGTCGAAGAATTTTATTTTACGCAAACCTTTTTCGCCCTCGGTGCTCAAGGCTTTTTCGGCCATTTTTAGGACTTGCTCCGTGTAGGCGCGGCTGTGTTCCGGCAGCGTTTCCAAATGGTCATAGGTAAAATCAAACCACTCCACATCAAAGGATTTGTAAAAATCGTAAGCTTTTTCTAAGTCCAAATTATTTTTGCCAAAGACGCCCGACAGGCCGATGTTGCCCAGCCCCGTTTTGTCTCGCAGCAAAAGCTGCAAACCTTTGATAACTTGGGCCGTTGCGCCTTTGCCGCCTTTGGTGGGACGGTTCACGTCATTAATTTCTGCCGGTCCATCAATGCTCACGGTCAGGTGGGCTTTGATACTTTTTAAAACCGGAATCGTCTTCGCGTTGAATTGGGTGCCATTCGTCACGACGATAAATTCATTGGTGATCGAACGAGCTTTGCTCTCTTCACGCACGAAATCCGCAAGAATCTGAATGCCCTCGGGATACAAGAGTGGTTCCCCACCGATAAAGGTCACTTGAAAATGTCCGCCCTGTTCCACGCGCTTTAACAAAAATTTTAATTGCGGAATGGTTTTTTCAACGGAAATGCGTTTCACCGGATCACCGAAAGTGCCATCGCCGCCGGCCGCACAATAAGTGCAATGCAGATTACAGACTTGCGTGACGTTGATCGTGATCGATTGAAATTTTTGGCTTTTCTCCCGCGGTACTACGTTGGCCAATTCTTGGCCCCAGGCGCTCAGTTGTTCCAAAGCTTCGCCAGGAGTTTTTTCTTCAAGGGCTTTCCAGGCGTCCAAAGAAAGCCCCGCCACTTCAAGTTTCCCCGAATGGAATCCGGTGACCTGGCCGGTTCTGGATTCGATAGCGATGATGTTTCCCATTTTTTGCAGTCGCATCGGGCTCCTTTGAACCAAAAACAAAAACCATATGCTAAGACCGAATAGTCAGTGCCAAAACGACACCTAAAATCCCCTAACATCAACTACTTAGCAAAAAGGTTGCCACCAATTTGCTCGGGACTCTGGTGCAAGATGACTTCGAAAGGTGCGTGAGTTACTTGAGTTATCACAGGCTTAAGTCGGGTAAGGGTTTGCGGGGGTTCTGAAGACCCAAAGGCCTCACAATGAAAAAAAATCAAGGTCGTCCAAAGTTCATCCAAAGAAAGAACAGCTATGTCGATACTTCAAGTGCAACTATCCGGAGAGGTTCATGAAATTGAATACAAAATGGGGGAATCCCTTCTAGATTGCGCATTGCGCAATAATATAGACGCTCCTTACTCGTGTCAGGCGGGGGTCTGTACTTCCTGCTTGGGTAAAGTAAAGGCCGGCGAAGTCGAATTTCCCGACGATACTATTTTGTCCCCAGACGAGGTCAAGGCCGGTCAGGTGCTCACCTGTCAGGCGAGGATCAAGGAAGGCTGTTCCATGGTCTTGATTGATTACGATTCACTCTAGATTTTTTGCTTCAATCCCCAGATGCGGTCATCCTTAAGAGATATGTCCCTAAGGATAAAGTTCTGGGGTGTACGCGGATCACTTCCAAGTTCACCGACTCCTCAACAGTGGCTGCTAGATATCGAAGGAATCTTTCAAGGATTCTTTAAGGCCGGTCTTTCGAAGTCCGAACAAGTGAACCAATATCTGAAGTCATTGCCGATTTATGACGTCGGGGGTTACGGAACGGCCACGACCTCGGTATTAGTGAAATCCAAGCAGACCGAAATAATTATCGATGCCGGAAGTGGCATTCGTAATTTCAGCGAAGAGGCCATGCAAGGGCCAGCGAAAAATGGACAATCCGAATTTCATATATTTATGACCCATTTTCATTGGGATCATCTTATTGGACTTCCGTTTTTTGCGCCCACGTTCATACCGGGAAATAAAATTAATTTCTACGCGGTTCAGCCGGAACTGGAACACATGATCCGGGGAAAATTCAAACGCCCTTATTTTCCGGTGCCGTTCGAAGCGCTCCGCGCAGATATTAAATTTCACACGCTCGTTCCTCGGAAAGCGATTTCACTTAAAGACATGCAAATCACGCCTTATCAATTGGATCATCCAGATCCATGTTGGGGTTATAAGATTGAAGCCGGTGATAAGTCTTACGCCCATTGCGTAGACACCGAAGGAACCCGCACCACGCCCGAGGCTCTGGGGCCCGACCTGCCCTTGTATCAAAATATCGATTTAATGTATTTCGATGCGCAGTACACGCTCCCGGAATTGGCAGAGAAAGCCAACTGGGGTCACAGTGCCGCCCAGCTGGGATTGGACATTGCGTTCCGAGAGAAAATTAAACGCGTTATCTTTGCCCACCATGATCCCGGCGCCACCACGGGACAAATCGCCGAAATCCAAAGACAAACTAAAGAGTATTACGATTGGCGCATTCGCACGGCGGAAACCAATCACACCCAATTGCCCAAAGTCCTGTGGGAATATGCCTTCGAAGGCCACGTCGTCGAAATCTAAAAGGTGCGCCGCACCTTTTCCGCAACTTTACGGGGGTTTGGGGGGAAAAGGAACGGCGCGGGCTGCGTGCCCTACCGTCGGAGCAAGATAGTTGAGTCGACTTCTTCGGGAGGAATTCTTCGCGATTGCAGCTCGGTGGTTTCGGGCCAAGAAAAATCAACCGGCGCGCGGTGTTTCGAAACTTCTTTCATGACGCTAATCCAAAGGGGCACCGAGCCCGAGCCTCCGGTTAGGCCGTGATTTTGGCTTTGATCAAATCCGACCCACACCACGGTTAAATCACGCGGAGTAAATCCGATGAACCAGGAATCGCGGTAATCCGAGGTGGTTCCGGTTTTCCCGGCCGCAGGCCATTCAAAGCCCGATTTTGAAATGCTACTCGAGGTTCCCGTTTTGGTTGCGTCTTGCATGATGCTGACAACCATCGCGGTGGCTTCGGGAGTGAAGACCTGGGCGGTGTCATCATCGATATTTGATTGAACCGAGCCATTCGCAAAAACTAAATAGTCATAAAATCTTGGTTTTAAATGACGACCCATTCGGGCCAAAGTTAAATAAGCCTCGGCCATCTCGATGGGACGAGCATCCAGTGAGCCCAACATAATACTTGGCACTTTATCGATCGGAGATTCGATCCCCGCGCGTTTTAAATTGTCGACGATCGAATCCAATTCCAAGTCCATTCCCAGTTTAACGGTCGCCGCGTTCAAACTGTTTTTCAAAGCGTAATTCAAAGAAACTTCTCCGAAGAATTTCTTAGCGTAGTTTTCTGGGGTCCACGATTGTTTAAAAATTTTGTAAGTGTGTTTTTCGTCCAGAACAAGTGAGCCCGGGTTCAAATCTTCTTTGTCTTCAAAAGCCGTCAAGTACACAAAGGGTTTAGCTAACGAACCGACCTGGCGATGGCCATCCAAAATTCGGTTGAAAGGACTCAATCGGAAGCCGCGTCCCCCAATGGCCGAGGTGATTCTTCCGGTTTCAACATCAATAGTCACTACGACGCCTTCAACGCTCAAGCCCTGAGCCTTTAGTTTCTGCAGAAGTTTCGAGTTCAATTCTAAATTTAACAAATGCGCGCTCAAAGATTTTTGCGCGACTTCTTGGAAGCGAGCATCCATCGTCGTGAAGACATTAAGGCCCTCCATGGGTTGTCCGCTGGTCAGAATCTCGCGGTGAACGGCCTCAAGAAAGTACGGCGAGGTCTCGTCGACCCGCGCGCGCGTGTTTTTTGGTAAACCGGTCCCCGCCGCTTGCTTTTCTTCGGTCTCGGAAATCATATCTAGCTCCCGCATTTTGCCCAGGACCAAGGCGCGGCGTTTCAAAGCATTTTCTTGTTTGCGAAAAGGATCAAAATTTCCCGGCGAGTTTAAGACTGCCGCCAATAAAGAACATTCTGACAAATCCAAATCTTGAATGCGCTTCTGGAAATAATATTGTGAAGCCGCCCCGTAACCAAAAACTTGGAAAGGCCCCGCTTGGCCCAAGTAAATAATGTTCAAGTAGATTTCAAAAATTTGATCTTTGTTGAGCTGCGATTCCAAAATTAGAGCCATCGCGAACTCTTTCAATTTTCGAGAAATTGTTTTTTCGGAATTCAGGAAAAAATTCTTAACCATCTGCTGGGTTACAGTCGAACCACCCTGAGCGTAGCGGCCCTTGGCGGCATTGACCGCCAACGCACGCGCCATCCCCTTCCAATTAATACCGGCATGTTCTAAAAACCGAGGGTCTTCGATCGCGAGCACCGCGTTCAAGCAGGTTGGGGGAATCTCTCCAAGTGGCGTCCAGTCTTGCAACAAGGGTTTTCCCTCGACAAATTGCGCCAGCCGACGAGGTTCCAATTCCACGGCAGGAAGGCTTTCCCAAACGCGGGATTCTTTATTCATACGCCAAGTGTACTGGACTTTGTTTTCGGCATCGAGAGCGACCGATTGCAAATCAAAACCCGATATAACGGGATGGATGGTGTCGTTAATTCGGTAGGTCCAACAACTATTGTCGCCGGTCTCGGCCGGAGTTTCGCCGCAGGGATGCGTGACGTAAAATCCCGCCCGGAGATCCTCCAAAGTTTCATTTTTGGTGTAGCGCCGTTGTTCCAGAAGCGCTGTCAGGTCACCGGCCTGCCAAGTTTCACCCTTTTCAATTCGAATTGGCGAAGCCCAAAATGTCGTTGGGGCTAAGAACTCGCGACTGGCCAAGCGGTCCGCAATAAGCTGATCCGTTTCGAAGTAAATCCAGATCCCGCCGACGACAAGGACCGTCAAAGCCGAGATTAAAATGATCACCCAATGCTGCTTTTTCATGACTCCACTTGACATTAAGGAGGGGAATTCAAATAGTCAAACTTCGAGGTCGCTAATGAAACTCTCCCCATTGCAGATTCAAAAGCTTGTTGAAAAAGTCTTTCAAGTTTGGAAGGCCCATGACGCTATTACTTTTAAAGAGGACGAGCCCAAAGTGATTGCCCGAGCCGTCGAAGCGGTGAAGCAAAATTATCAGGAAGAGACCGATCTAGAAAAAGACGTTCACAAAATGCTCGACACTTTGGAAAGAACGAACCCAGGCGAGTTCGAACGTTACAAGATGTTCCCACTTTTGAAGCAGAAACTTGCCAAAGAGCGAAAGGTGGTCCTGTGATCATTACGGAAGACCGCCAATCTCATTTGGCGCGGGTCATCACCGACGCAATTTGGGACGACGACTTGGTTGACTACTCGGATGATGAAATGGCGCTCCGCTTTGCAAAGAAAGCCATTGCAGAATTTGTGAAAGAGGATGAAGAGGTCGATGCGAGAGCCCGTCAGACCGTGATGAATTTAAAGCGCGGTGTGGTTGAGGGCAGCCCTGAATGGGATATTCTCTATAAAAAGTATTACGAAGAGGAACGCGGACGCCGCGGAAAAGGTTAATGGCAAAAAAGATACCGACCAAAAGCAAAAAGACTAAGCTGAAACTTGTAAAGGCAACCGCAGCTAAGCTAAATGCGAAATCAGCCCCTAAAAAAACGACGACAAAAAATCCGAAAAAGTCCCCAGCGACAACAACCAGCAAGGTTCTTCCGATCAAACGGTCTGTGACGGCCGACAAAGCTTTCAATCTAAAGCCATTGGACAATCGCATCGTTGTTGAAGTGGAAGAGAGCGCAAAAATGACGGCGGGCGGTTTGCACATACCGGATTCAGTTCAAGCTGCCGGAAATACCAAGGGCAAAGTCATTGCGGTGGGGACCGGACACATGAGCAAAAAAGGGAAGAAAAGCCCTTTAGAACTCAAAGTCGGCGACGACATTCTTTTCGCGGACTGGGCCGGCGATAAATTAGAGTTCAATGGAAAATCCGTTCGCATTTTGCGTGAGTCCGATGTCCTTGGATTGGTTGACTAGTCGTCCAAGCGCGTGATTGAATGCGGCCATGTTAAAACACAGTGCAAATCACATGGTTTCTTTCGCTAGCTTCTTTTTTATTGTCTCGATTTTTTTTAACCCCGCAGCGCAAGCCGTCTCGATCGATTGGTCGGGGACTTATCGCTTCGAGGCCGTGACAATCAACAGCACCTCGCTGGGCGAACCCAAAGAACAGAAATCTTATTTACTTCAGAATCTTACTCTATCGCCAAAAATCATTGCGGTCGACGGAGTAAATATCGTTGGAACCTTTCAGTTTTTAGGGAACCCAAACTACCCCGGCTCGCAAGTGGGTCAGCATTTTGGACAGCGAACCTCGGTGGGTGGTGGTCCGAGCACAGTCATCAACCGCAATCAGGGTTCCGCCCAATTTGATGTTCGACATTTGTATTTGAACATCAATCAAGAGTACGGCGCCATCGTTGTCGGTCGCGCCCCGGTTCAATTTGGGCTGGGAATTACCTACAATGCGGGACTTGGAGCTTTTGATCACTGGGGAGATTCGCACGATCTGGTGGGTTATAAATTTTTGGTTGGAAACTTGTCGATTATGCCGATGCTCAGCAAGCCCTATGACTTTTCAGTCGCTCAGGGACGCGACGTCACCGACGCGATGATCGATTTGCAATACAGCAATCCCGAAACAGAATCGACTTTTGGAATTTTCCACAGTCAGCGCAGCGCGGGCCCCGCATCGAACGACGCCGGCAATGTCTTGACTGGTGCAACCACGGGCAACTACAGCGTGAAAAACACCAATTTGCTGTTGGGTCGTGGCTGGGAGTCTTTCAAATTTAAATTAGAAGCTGGTTTTCAAGAGGGAAACACCGGGCTAACGAACGGCACCGAGGAAGTTAAAGTCAACGGCTACGGAATCGTTACGGAATTTGAATTCCCGGATACTCAAAGCAAATGGGATTGGAAACTAAAGGCCGGGATCGTGAGCGGGGACAACCCAACCACAAAAAACTTCGAAGGCTACGCTTTGAACCGCAATTACGACGTCGCTTTCTTGATGTTTAACCATCCCGTGGGTCGTTACGACTTGCTCTCGACCAACTGGCAACGTCAGCGCACGACCACCTGCTTGACGCCGCCTTGTCCGATTTATGCCAATGAAGAGTCTTTGGATGAAGAAGCTATTTCCAACACCATCTTTGTTAATCCAACATTCACCTATGCGTTCAGCGACAAGTGGGGCTGGAGAAACTCTTTGGTGTATGCACAGCTGCAAACCAACTCTTCCACGATTGTGGGAAATGACATCAGTAAAGACTTGGGCTTCGAGTGGGATACTTCGATGGTTTATCGTCCCCACGAGCGCATTCAATGGGTGAACGAAGTGGGATTGTTGTTCCCAGGTTCTGCTTTCAAAGAGGGAAGCCAGAACCGTGACAACAGTTTTACTTGGGGCTTTCAATCAAAGGCTTCCATTTCCTTCTAAGCTATTTAATCCAGATCTACCGGCGAATTGCCGGGCTGTTCGTCTGTATCGTTGGACCAACGGGAGCCTTCATGACCGGAAGCACGCGTGGAGCCAGTTGTCCTTGCGTGGTCGGGTAAGCATTGGCCGCCGGAGCCTGAATCATCGGAGCTTGAATAATACCCTGATTTACAGTGCTTTGTGGGACCGCTTGGACTTGCTGTTGAATCGATTGCTGCGGGAGTAGAATCTGACCCTGGGAGCCGGGCGTCGGCAGGAGCAAGTTCGAATTGCCTCCGCGGCTTTGCAAGTTTAATCTTGCTCCGTACATGCCCTCGGGGGCCGGTATTTTTGCCAGGTTTGGATCAATCAATTTATCAAATCCACCGTCGACGGCTACGGGAGAGAGCGCAAATTTCTCGAGCGGAGAAAGAAAATTTTGGTTGAAGCTGTTGTAAGCCGAAGACTGCGACGCAAAGGCCGCGCGGGCTACCGGATTTTTGTTTCCTGCCATGCAACTTTCTGCACTTAGACCCGAGTAAGCCGCACAGAAATTGGCGTTTTGTGAACCATGGAGTTCCGTCACCATTTTCATTTTCGCTTCGTTGGCAATGCTCTCGGAAGTTTCATTGGTTGCTTTGCTAGCCATTCGATTTTGGTAATAGATTTTAGTTCGGTCCAACAAACCAGTTTGCGAGACTTTAACGATGTCGTTTTTTAAACCCACTAAAACTTTTGGAATGTTTCGTAAAATTCCGTCGCGGAAAGTCGCCGTCAGTGCATTCTGTTCGGCCGAAGCTTTTGCAGATAAACCTTCCGCAAGATCTTTCTTTAAAAACTTATTGTAATAGGTCGCTATCTTGGCGACGCAAGCTTTGCGGGCCGTTAGACTGTCTTTGAGTTCTTGTTTTGAAAGGCCCCCGGTCGAGCCATCTAAAGTTTCTTGGCACTCGTCTGTCAAAGCTTGGAACTCTTCCGTTTTGCAGGTCAAGCGACCATCCAAGTCGGTACTGCCATCGGCGATCGCATAATTCAAAAGAGCTTTTTCTTCGGCGGTCATCTTAACGCTGTCTTCGTCCTCGCACGCCGAGGTCACGGTTTCTAAAGCGCTCTTTTTAACATCACTAATTACTTTGATCGGTTCTTTGACTTCCACTTTTTTACGGCTAATTTTTGAAATCGCCATTTCGCCGATCATGCGGTTCAAAAGTTCCACATTTTTTACGTTCTGATCTTTTAGGGGTTCGCTGTGGGCTAAGCCCAAACCGATACAATCTGAGCAAGTGTCGGGAGAGTTCCCTTCGACATAATAACGGACTCGTTTTTGGTCGCCCGTAGCATCGAGTTCGTAAAATACTTTAAGTCCTTTTTGATTGGGATCAATTTTTGCCAGGTCAAAGGACTGCAAAATTCCAGTCTCGCTGGCCAAAGCTCTTTCGCCCGAGGTCAAAGTGATGGCCCGACTTCCGAACTGTTGGAACTCAGGGTTCCAACTGATACTGAAACCAAGCGACAACAGAAGACCACTAAATAATAGACCGCGCATAAAAGCTCCTTTGGCATTATCCAACAGTCAGTATTACAAAGGAGGGGCCGTAACTGCGGGGGCAAGAAGGTCAGCCCATGCCGGGGCTAAGGTGTTGATTCAGCTCAGTTAAATATCTGTGAACCTTGGGATCTTTGCGACGAAAATCGACCAGGAGTTAGGGGACTGTCAAACATTTTGCGCTACCACAGAAATCCGGCTACTGAATCGAAATAATCTCGTACTCTTTAGTGCCGCTGCCAACCTCGACGACGGCGGCATCGCCCTGTTTCAGTCCAATCAAAGCCTCTCCCAGGGGGCTGACCGGCGTGATGACTTGAATCTGCACGCCCTGATAAGTCACAAAAAGTCCGCCAATTTTCGGAAGTAAAAACACATGACTTTTATGACCGTCCAACTCCAACTCCAAAAAAGCGGTCGAGGCGATCGGAGATTTCGCGTCGAAAGATCTTAAGTTCAAATTCTTACACATTGCCAATTGTTCATCCAAATCACTCACGCGTTTGGCTTGCGCTCCCGCCAAGTAAGAAGCTTCCAGCGCCCGGGTGTCGTACTCGTTTTCGGGTCGACTCTCTTCGCCCGTCGCGGCCTCGTAAGTAGATTGAGCGGCCGCCATCAGCGCGACCCGGTCTGTTTCAATTTGGGTTTTAATTTGTTCGAGCAGAACCGATTTATCAATTTTCAATTGGCACTCGCCTTCCGATAAAGCGGCAAAACCTTTGGCAGCAATGAAGTAATGTTAGCGATGCGATTTTCATCCGAGGGATGAGTGTTTAAAAACTGCGGAGTTTTCGAACCCCCACCTTGCGCGGCCATTTTCTTCCATAGCGAGATGGCTTCTTCGGGGTTGTAGCCGGCCCTAGCCATCAATTCGACGCCGATATTGTCGGCTTCGGTCTCTTGACCGCGTCCGTTGGGTAACATCCAGGCGCCGATAACTAAGACATTAGAACCCACCATAGCCAATTGGGCGTGACGTTCATCGATGTGTCCCGCGGCGACCGCAAGAGCTACGGCGGCGGACAAGCCCACTTGGCCCACCTGTCGAAGCATATCCTGGGACATCCGTTCACGTCCGTGTTCCCGAAGAGCATGGGCGATTTCGTGACCCATGATCGCTGCGATTTCGCCATCGGTCAGGTTTAATTTCTCGATGATGTTGCTATAAAACATGATTTTTCCACCGGGCATGCAATAGGCATTAATCTCATTGGAAGTGATGACGTGCACCTCCCAGGCCCAGGTGTTGGAGTCCTTGCGAAATACGGTCGCTAAGGGAACCAAACGTTTTGCAATGGCGTTCACGCGAGCAACCTGCGTGGGATTTTTATCGAGAATATTTTTTTTGACGGCATCGGCTTTGACCTCGTCGTAGGCTTTGGTCGACATCGAGACGACTTCCGAGCTGGAAACAAGCAACAGTTGTTTCCGTTCCACGCCGATTTCCCCGCGCTCGCCGGTGCTTGAGCAGCCTTCGAAAACTCCGATCATGGTGGAAATGGCGAGAATAAATTTAATCAAAATTTCCATGACTTAAATCCTTTCCAGACGGGCGTATTTGGCGACAAATTTTTTAATCGTGCGGTCGTCAAACATCACGGTGATTTTTTGATCCTCGCCTTCGCCCTCGGTCTCGTAGATGACGCCGGCGCCAAAAGTGGGATGACGGATTTTAGTTCCCCGACCCATTCCGAGTGCCGTTCCGGTTTGAACTTCGTCGTCGTGAAATTCTTGTTCTTCAAAACCACGGGAGCGATTTATTGATTCGCGCCGCGAGGGCGGCAAGGTTGAATTTCCCAAGTTTCCGTATTTTGCAACAAAGCTCGAAAGAAAAGCCGGACGGTCCGACGACGAAGAAAATTCTTTAAACTCTTCGGGGATTTCATTTAAAAATCGAGACGGAGGATTGTTCTGGTCTTGTCCCCAAACTTTGCGGGTGCGCGCGTGGCTCAAGAATAAATTTTTTCGCGCACGGGTGATACCCACGTAACAAAGGCGTCGCTCTTCTTGAACGTCTTCTTTGCCATTTTCGTCGGCTCCACGACTGGACGGAAAAAGATTCTCTTCCAGACCCACAATAAAGGCATTGGGATACTCAAGACCCTTAGAGAGATGCAGGGTCATCATCGTGACTCCTTGGACCGAATCGGCCAGTTTGTCGACCTCGGAAACCAGAGCCATTTCTTCCAAAAACGAAGTCAGCGAACCATCCACTCGTTCTTTTGCAAATTGAACCATGGCGTTCCCGAGTTCTTCCAAGTTGTCGATGCGAGCTTGAGCTTCGGGGGTGGCCTCGGCTTTTAATTTTTGAATGTACTCGGAGCGATCAAGCACCAGACCATAGAATTCGACCATGGGATATTGGCCTTGCAGACTGCGCAAATCGTCCATCATTTCCAGGAAACGCCGAAGTTTGCCGACGGTGCCCGAATTAAATGATCGCGTATCGATGGCGACACGCAAGGCCTCCATCATCGGTACGTTTCGTTCCAGCGACAGGGCTTCGATTTGCTCCACGGTCGTTTTTCCGATTCCCCGGGCCGGAGTGTTGATGATTCGCTTTAAAGCCATATCATCTTCGGGATTTACCATCAGTTTTAAATAAGAGAGGGCGTCTTTAATTTCCATGCGTTCATAGAAACGCACGCCCCCAAGAATTTGATAGGGGATCGCGTTCATTCGCATTTGTTCTTCAAGGACTCGCGACTGCGCATTGGTGCGGTAGAATATCGCGATGTCTGAAAGCGAAAACTCGCCCGACGCAATCAGGGACTGGACGCGTTTTACCACCCAACGGGCTTCGTCGTATTCGTTGGTTTCTTCGCGCACGATAATCTTTGAGCCCGATTCGTTTTCGGTGAACAAAGTTTTATCTTTGCGTTCCGAGTTGTTCGAAATCAATTTGCTTGCAGCCGTCACAATGTTTTGGGTGGAGCGATAATTTTGCTCCAGTTTCACCACTTCCGCTTCGGGAAAGTCTTTCTCAAATGTTAGAATATTGGTGATGTCGGCGCCGCGCCAACTGTAGATCGATTGGTCTTCATCTCCGACCACGCACAGGTTTCGGTGTTTATGCGAGAGCATTTTAACAATACGGTACTGGATATGATTGGTGTCTTGATACTCGTCGACCAGGATGTATTTAAATTTATTTTGATAGGCTTCCAGCACTTCGGGATGATTTTTGAACAGCTCAAACACTTTCATCAGCAAATCGCCAAAATCCAGCGCATTGGCTTTTTTCATTTCCCGCTCGTACATGCGGTAAACTTCGATGGACTTCGAATCCATCATGATTTGATTGGATTTATCGACTTCGTCGGGATTCAGGGCCAATTGTTTGGCCTCGTTGATCCGATTTTTATAAACTTTGGGAGAAATCACTTTGTCTGAAATATTGAGCGCATTCATGACTTTTTTAATTTGGCTCATCTGATCGGAATCGTCGTAAATGGTGAAGCTTCGTTTGTAACCCAACAGTTCGATGCTCTGCCGAAGAATTCGCGCGCAGGAGCTATGAAAAGTGGTGATCCACATCGGATCTTGATACGAGGGCCGGTAAGAAAGATTCATTTTCGCTAACAACTCAAAAATCCGGTGTTCCATTTCTTTGGCAGCTTTGTTTGTGAATGTGACCGCCAAAATTTCTGTGGGGTGAGCGTGACCGAGTTCAATCAAGTGCGCCAGCCGATGGGTTAAAACGCGGGTCTTCCCTGAGCCCGCTCCGGCCAAAATCAACAGGGGCCCCTGAAGCGTAATAACGGCCTGCCTTTGAACGGGATTCAATCCCTTCAACAGAGGACTTTCTGGGGCGTTGGAGTCTTTTGAGGCTGGAATTGTCACTTCTGTCGACCTTTCAAGCAGTTAGCTTTTCTTGATTTCGCCTGGCTAGGCTGTTTAGAGCCATTACCGGGCGTTGAAAACTGGCCATAATCTTGCTCATAACGCTTCGGAGTCAAGATGAACCCTATGACATTCCTTGTTGGACCTTTAATTGCGATTTTTGGCTTGATTGGCCTTGGGGGCTGCTCGATTCCCTCGAAAGAGGACGGCAACCTGCATTCCCGGGACGTCATGATTCCTTGGTGGTCAAACTCGTCTGAAAAAGGGCAGTACAAATGGGAGTCCGTCAC
>JAYUPS010000294.1:0-6989 GCA_043759945.1 Bdellovibrio sp. | reverse complement strand
GGGAATCTTCCTACTTTTGATGGGTCGGTTTTTGAAAACTCACAATTTGGTGGCCATCAAAGATCCGCGCTTGCACGAAGCATTGACCCATCACGTGACTTACTAACGGTTCCCACCGAACCAAGTCGCGGGCAAGGGGTTGGATAATGTGGGGTTGGGTTTTGGTTCTGCGTTTGCGCTGCAAGCTTTGTTCTGCAGCTCGGCTCCCTTGGGTTTGCAAACTCCGGACTGTCCCGCGCGGTGAATCGGGAGTGTCGCAAACTCGGTCTTCCATTTATCAAAATCTTTAAAGCCGACAAGCGGCGGTAACGTGCACAGCGGTTTGCCGTTTGGATAAATCGCAAACATTGAATAGTTTTTTGCAGGGGCTGAATCCTTTACTTCAGGATGCCAGTTGTGAGTTTTTCCCAAGGACTGGCAGGGTTGAACAACCTGCCCGGTGTCTCGGACTCGGGTCAGGCGCTTTTCCAATTCCGGGGTCACCCGAACGTGATTGTAAAATGAAACGCAGGATTTTTTTTGACCGGCGTCAGGGCAGCGGTCATGCAAAATCAAAATTTGGCAATGGGAGTATTTGCATTCAAGGTCTTTAATGATCCCTGGGTAGACCGGATAAATCGCTTCCGGTTCGCTGGTGCCGATCAAAGTTCCCGCGGTGCCCCGGGGGTTTTCGAGCTTGTCGGCTTCCGTTTGGGTTGAATTCATATTCCAAGCCAGGGGCGCAATGTCGTCGGGCCCGGATCCGCGCTGACAGACGGTCACTTCCATTTTCTCGGGCGCCAGAGGCATCTGAAAAGACTTGTCCCGTTCGGCTTGTCGGCCCTCGGCGCCGGCGTCGCAAGTCGAAGTTCCCAGCGCCAGGGTATCTAGTTTTGGGGCGGGGGGTTCTTCAACACCTGCGGACCTGGTGCCAGGAACTTCGGCCGAAGTTGCAGCGATGGGAACGACGGGCTCTTCTTTTACAGGCTCAAGATTTGGTTCCTTCGCCGTTTCTGGAACCGAATCCGTTTCAGTTCCTCCATCATTTTGATTTTCTTTGGCGGCCGTCTGACTTGATTGTTCCTGGGTTCTCGGTGCATTACCGGAGGGGCCCGGGTATCCTGCCTGCGAGGGCGGAGAAGCCTTAGTCGGCTGATTTTTTTGGCCACCGAACAGGCCCATCAAAACGCCCGCCAGGGCCGCGGCCATTTGCACACCCGTGTTGGAGCTTGGTGCGGGCGTGGCCTTGACCGGTGCCGTTGGAGTATATCCTAAAATCAGCGTATTGGATTCTCCCGCAGCCCTTGGCGCCGCAGGAATTCCAACCCCCGTTGAGCCCGAGCCGTAACCGATGGAGCCCGCGGGAATTCCCACTCCGGATCCGACAACTGTCGTGATGACCTTTCCTGTCTTGTCCGGCGAAACCTGATTCTGAACGGTCAAACTTTCACTTCTTTTTTTAGCTGCGGAATTTTTCTTAGATTTGGCGTTAACGATCCCAGATTTCTCGGGTGTCTTTGGGGCCGCAGTTCCTAATTTGCGTGACCCTTGGGAATTCCCTGGGCTGGGATTTAAAATCGAAAGTAAAAAGAAAAACAAAGTGAACCATCGACCCGTCACGCGCCATTCCCTCCGACACTTCAGAGTGTATCAAAAAATGATTAGACTTCAGTGTTTTCCGGTGACGCTGTCTCAAAACGAGACGCCAATTTTTGTTTCGACCCTACCTAGGGCCAGGCAGGCCGTAACTGACCGACTTACAATTTAATTGTAGAGACTACTCGCCAGCAAAGTCTTGTCACGCGAGCACTGTTTGCGCTCCTTGGAGGTCTTTTTATAAGACCTAATAACCTCTTGCAGAGGCGCTTTCCCGCTGGTTTCAATCCGCACCAAATTAAAGCTTTTCGAGGGTCCAACCTCGGCGATTTTTTGGCAGGCTTTCAGTTGGGTTCCGATTTTAATTCCGGGGATGACGCATTCGCTGGCGGCGTTTTTTTGAACGTTAGGAATCGTGTAGGTAATGTCGCAATTTTCAGAAGTGCTGCCGGCCGGGCAGCGGGCGGGCTTAACCACAACCTTGCAGCCCATCAGTTCCCCCACGACCCCAGTCACTTCCCCTTCGGTCATCGAATAGATTTTAAATTTTTGCTTGTCCACAAAAAATCCCAGTCCGCGAGAGGGATCCGAAGATTTGTTGCGACCACTCAACGTGCACGAATAGGCGTTTTCTTCCACGGGCAAATGCCAACCTGAAGAATCTTGGTTTTGCTCGCAAGAACCCTGATGGGTTTGAATCGCCAAATTGCTTTCTTTTTCTAGGTTTGTTTCTGGAGCCTCGACCGAAGCCGGTCCACGTCCGCGGGATTTTTTGCCTTCAAAACTGATGGAGATTTTTTTAAGTGGTTTTTTGGCTTTTTTAGTCAGAGCTTTTGCTGCTGCTGTTTTGGCCACGACTGTCTTTTTTACGGTTTTGGCCTGCGCAGAATTTGAAAGAGTCAGAGTCATTGGAATTAGCAGGAAAACGGTCGACAACATCCATTTTTCTTTCAAATGATCCTCCGAAATTGATCGTTGATACAATAGTAAGAGAGCAAAACCAGGGCCAAAAGAGGCCAAAAATGATGAACTTTAAAACGTCTATAAGTTATTGTATTTGTTGGTAAAAAATGGTTAAAAAGTGGACATATTTTTGACGAGTCATTCTGGGTCTAGGATTGTCTTATTTTGGATGCCTAAGTTTTTGATTTTGAATAAATAATCGACGTCTCGAAATGTTAGAATGAAACCCAATTTGAGAGCAGATGGGTCGCAATTCAGAGGAACGTTCACTTGCATTTGTCTTTGAATGAGATTTTTTGTAGTTTGAAGGGATAAAAACAAGATGAGGATCTATGAAAAAAATTAAGGTGCAAAACCCTGTCGTAGAAATGGACGGGGATGAAATGACCCGCGTGATTTGGGACTTTATCAAAAAGAAACTGATACTGCCTTATTTAGAGATCGAGATAAAATACTTTGATCTGGGAATCGAGCACAGAGACAAAACCGAAGATCGCGTTACCGTGGATGCCGCGGAAGCCGTAAAAAAATACAACGTTGGAATCAAGTGCGCGACCATCACGCCCGATGAAAACCGGGTCAAAGAATTTGGCTTAAAAAAAATGTGGAAATCGCCCAACGGCACGATCCGAAATATCTTGGACGGAACGGTTTTTCGCGAGCCCATCATTTGCAAAAACGTGCCACGCCTGGTGCCCAACTGGACGCATCCAATTGTCGTCGGTCGTCACGCTTTTGGGGATCAATACAAAGCCACAGATGTGAAAACCAAGGGACCCGGAAAATTGACAATGACGTTCACTCCGTCTGGCGGTGGGACGCCCCAGTCCTGGGAAGTCTTTGAATTTGAAGGCGATGGCGTCGCAATGGCGATGTACAACACGAACAAATCCATCGAAGGTTTTGCGCGTTCTTGTTTTAATTATTCTTTGCAAAAAAAATGGCCGCTTTATTTTTCGTCAAAGAACACGATTTTGAAGCAGTACGATGGACAGTTTAAAGATATTTTTGAAGGCCTCTTTGAGAAAGAATACAAACAAAAATTCGAAGCCGCCGGAATTATTTTTGAGCACCGATTGATCGACGATATGGTCGCCAGTGCCCTAAAAATGCACGGGGAGTTCGTTTGGGCTTGTAAGAACTATGACGGTGATGTGCAGTCCGATACGGTCGCCCAGGGCTTTGGCTCCCTGGGAATGATGACTTCGGTTCTGCTAACTCCCGACGGCAAAACGATGGAGTCCGAAGCGGCTCACGGGACAGTGACCCGTCATTTTCGGCAACACCAAAAAGGACAGGCCACATCGACAAATCCCATCGCAAGCATTTTTGCTTGGACCCGCGGACTGGCGTGGCGGGGAAAACTGGACAACAATCCGGAGTTGGTACGATTTGCCGAAAGCTTAGAAAAAGTTTGTGTTGCAACGGTCGAACAGGGACACATGACCAAGGATCTGGCGGTTTGTATTCACGGAAATAAACTCACTGCCAAAGATTACATGAACACCGAGGACTTCTTGGGAAAGCTTGCCGAAAATTTAGAAAAAGCAATGGCCTAAGCCGGAACAACGTTTTTACGCCATCCAATTGGCGTAAGTTCTGCCGGCGTCGCTGGGGAAACCCAGCGCGCGGTGGCCAATACGGCGAGCGGCTTGGTCACCGTAAAAACACGCGATCATAGTTCCACGATCCGCCGTGAGCATGTATTTAGCGAAATCCGAAAACCACATTTGGCGTTTTTTGTCGGCTGATTTTGCTTTTGAAAAGCGAATCGTTTGGGCTTCAAGATTCACGAGTTCACTTAAAGTTCGAACCAACTTCCCGTCATGAACCCTCAGGCATTTAAAGAGCTGCTCAGCAATCATGAGCCGAACTTTTTCGGGGTTCACGGGATCCGAGGTCCACCACACCAGGCTCATGCAACCGCGTTTCATATCCAGGTCTGAATCCATGACCCGACCGAGATCGATCATCTCACGGCTAACCAGGTTGGGTGTCTGGTCATCCAGGACGATAATACCAACTTTAAAATTTCCAGATTTCTGCAGGATTTGGCTGTACTTAAGCAGCTCTTCTTCAAGCAAGGACTCGGCATTGATTTTTGACAAGTTTTGAATCGCCTGCATCACGTAAGGAGAGGCTTCGGGTTCGTTTTGTAGATGCAAGTTTGGTAATGCCTCGAGATTCATATTAGTACCATATCTTTCCATTTGACCTCTGTGAAACCCCTGACTATGTTAATCAGATGCGTCAAACAGTTTGCCATAGCTTTTTTCCTCAAATGCCTTTCGAAATCTCATAGTCTTCCCAGCATGGTGCATATTTTTTTACCTGATGGATCTAAAAAAAGTTTCGACCATGAGCCCACAGCGCTTGAGGTTGCTAATTCTATAGGCTCTCGCCTGGGGCAAGACACCTTGGGCGTTAAGCTCAATGGTAACAAAGAAATTCAGGATCTTCGAACGACGCTAACCGACGGCACAAAAATCGAATTGATAACGACAAAAAGTGCTCAAGCAAATGAAGTGATTCGTCACTCGGCCGCTCATCTGATGGCGATGGCGGTGCAAAGTATTTGGCCCGAGGTGAAAGTCACGATCGGTCCCGTGATCGAAAACGGATTTTTTTACGATTTTGACAGCCCCCGAGTATTTACAGAGCAGGATTTCGAGAAAATCGAAAAGAAGATGTCCGAGATCGTGAAATCCGATCTGCCCCTGACTTGCGAAGTTTGGGAAACCTCAAAGGCCATCGAGATTTTTCAAAACATGGGGGAGCGTTTTAAAGTCGAGATCATTCGCGACCTGAACCAGCCCAGCGTAACCATTTATCATCAGGGTTCCTGGTTTGATTTGTGTCGTGGGCCCCACGTGCAGAGAACCGGACAGATCAAGGCCTTTAAACTTTTGTCGGTGGCCGGCGCTTACTGGCGCGGGGATGAAAAAAACCCGATGCTTCAACGCATTTACGCCACCGCATTTAAAGACAAGGCCGAACTCGAAGAGCATCTCAAAAATCTAGAAGAGGCCAAGAAACGCGATCACCGCAAGCTCGGAAAAGAGCTGGGACTTTTTCAAATGCATGCCGTTGCGCCGGGTTCGCCGTTTTTTACCGCCAAGGGCGCGGTTATTTACAATCAATTGCAAAAATTCATCCGGGAATTGTACTTGAAATACAATTACGGCGAAGTTATCACCCCGCAAGTTTTCGATCTGGACTTGTTTAAAACTTCCGGTCATTGGAACAACTATAAAGACAACATGTACTTTATGAAAGTGGACGAGCGGGACTTCGGGTTGAAGCCGATGAATTGTCCCTCTCATTGCCTGATGTTTGGGGCGGAAAAACATTCCTACCGAGATCTCCCTTTGAAAATGGCGGATTTCGGCAGGCTCCATCGCTTTGAACGCACCGGGGCCATGCACGGGCTTACGCGCGTGCGAACTTTTTGCCAAGATGATGCCCATATTTTCTGTTCGGTGGATCAGCTCAAACAAGAAATCGGTTCTTTCATGGAGCTTTTAAACGAAGTTTATAAAACGCTAGGAATGGACGAATATAAAATCTTTTTTAGCACCCGCCCCGCCCAACGGGTCGGCAGTGATCAAGTTTGGGACCAAGCCGAAGCCGCTCTCGAGGGTGCGTTAAAAGAATTGAAACTTGATTATGCCGTGAACGCGGGTGACGGAGCTTTTTATGGCCCCAAACTCGACATCATGTTCGTGGACGCTCTAAAGCGTCCTTGGCAATTGGGAACACTCCAGCTGGATTTCAACATGCCCATTTTATTTGATTTGAAATACACGGGCGAGGACAATACGGAACACAAACCCGTCATGCTCCACCGCGCGATTTTGGGATCGCTCGAGCGTTTTATCGGTGTTTATCTGGAACATACGACGGGTCACCTGCCGCCGTGGCTTTGCCCGGTCCAGGTTCAGATTTTAAATGTGACGGACCGGGTGAATCCGTACTGTGAAGAGATTAAAGAAAAATTTAAAAACGAAGGCGTGCGGGTGGAATTTGATCGCCGCAACGAAAAACTAAATTTTAAAATCCGCGAAGCTCAAGTGCAGCAGATTCCCTACATGGTGATCGTCGGTGATAAAGAAATGGAAAACGGCACGGTTTCTTTGCGTTTAAGAACCGGTCAACTGCTCAACGATTTAACTAAAGATCAAATGATTGAAATGATTAAAAACGAAATATTCACACGGCAGTTGTCACCGGGACCCAAGGGCTCGCCGGCAACGCCAAGCTCTAACAAGGAGGCTTCTCATTAGCGGACCGATTACCCCAAGACTCTCGGGAAACCGAGACTTCCGAGGAAAAAAACAAGAAAAAGACGGACTTCGAGTTAACCGCGACATTCGCGCCCAACAAATTCGCGTGATCGACGAAGCCGGCGCGATGCTCGGTGTGATGACCGTTCCTGAGGGCGTCAAGCTTGC
>JAYUPS010000293.1:0-2763 GCA_043759945.1 Bdellovibrio sp. | reverse complement strand
CAATTCTAGCAAGCCCAGTAAATTTAGCTTTGCGACCTCGGTGGATTACAGCCAAGCCATAGCCGAAGTCGAAGTTGGTGAACGCGAACGCGGCAATTCACTGATCCTTGCGCCCTCGTACCGATTGACGGAGTCCTTGGGGCTGCAAGCTCGAGCCATAGTCAATCACGAACTTTCCGGAGCTCGTAATACCGTCTTAGAAAATACCTCAATCTCTTTGAGTATCTTAGGAAGCAAATGGACCCAAGAATTAGACAGCTTTTACAGCGTGGGATTTGTTTTACCGACCAATGAAATCACTCGCAAATCGGACAGCTTCCTGGGCGCCTTCAACCTGGGTGCCGGGCTCAGCTACGCTCCCCGTTACTTTAAACTTTTTTACCGCTTGGCCCTGACCCGCAACCTGCACGAATTCAATATCAATTCGGCAGGCTCCCCCAATGTCGAATACCGTTTGGGAAATGTGCTCGAGGTTATTGTTCCCGTCACTGTGATTTCTTCCAAGCTCAGTTTATCCTCTTCGCTTTTGTACCGCGTTGGCAGAACTTACGGAACTTTCCAAAGATCGGATTTCATCAGTTCCACGGACCTCAATTACGAATTTACAAACCAGTTGACCGGCAACATCGGAACCACCAATGACGGAAATGCCTTAAAGACCAACGGTGTAGATTCCAACATACAGGCCTATAACCCGAACACGACGGTCGTCAGAGCAGGGATGACTTTTGTTTACTAATTTAAATTTGATATCACCGATTTTTTTGACAAAGGATGACAGATGAAGAACCAAATTCGAAGAACTCTCGCCGCCGCGGTCGGTATCTTGGGAATCCTAAGTTTAGGGGCTTGCACAAAAAGCATTCCTTACAAACTCAGCCCCTATGATGAAAAAGAAAGTGTCATTCGAAAATCTTTGATCGATCAGGAAGCAGAATATTTGTATTCGGCGTCGATGCAAAATGCCAGTCGATCTTCGGCAGATGCTTTGCCTTTTTCGAGCGGCGACAACAAACGCGTTAAAATTCAAATCACCAAGAATACCTTGCGCATTGTGGAAACAGAGCGTGATCAGCGATTTGCCCCCAATGCGGCCAACACAAAATTAGTTTTAGAAATTCCCATCGAACACGTGGATTACAAATGCGCCAAAGATCGCTACGGCGAGTGCAAAAATGAAGAAGAAGATTCCAAAGACCTGCCTTGGGATCAACGTCCTGACATCCGGGTTTCAAAACTGGAAGAGGCTAAATCTGGAGAATTGGATTTACTTCCGATCATGATCAGTCAAACCTTGGGCGAAAATTGTTATGATTCCGTGTCGGCGCGATTGGTGTCCTCTTCCTTGCAATCCGACGCGATCAATTTCCAAATTGAACGGACTTTTAAAACCCGCATCGAATGCTTAGGAAACGTCGAAACGCTTTCAGATGCGATCGTCACGGCTACTTTTCACTATTCATTGGTGAAGCTGGACACGGTTTTATCAAAAGACTTCAAACCCGTTTCGTACCCCGAGGGCTCGATGGACGAGCAGACCTTTGGATTTTTTGCATCCAAGCGGGTAAAGCTGGATGTTGATAACAACAACACCAACCAAAGCACTCTTCAAATCCTGAATCACTGGAATCCAAATCGCACGGAAATCGTTTATCATCTGTCCCAAGAGTTTGCGAAACCCGAAAATAAGCAGATCCGCGACTTAACTTACCAGACCGTGGAAAATTTGAACCAAGGTCTGACCGAGGCTGGCGTCAAATTTAGGGTCCGATTGCAGGATCCCTCGGGCAAAGTCCCCGGCGACATTCGAAATACGATGATCGTGTTGGTGGAAGACCCCGTGGCTTCCAGTATCATCGGCTACGGACCGCAAACCGAAGATCCCGTGACCGGCGAAATTATTGCTGCCCGCACCGTGATGTTTTTGGGCACGATTAAAAAGTTCATCAAAAGCAAGTACGAGGAAGTTCGTCGCGCCAATGCCGAACTTGCGACGAATTCAGGCGGAAGCACCGGCAGTAGTAAGGCTGGCGGTTCAGGCTCTCTACGCCAATTGCCAGCAAGTGCGGCGATGAACCAAAGATTGGATTTCGTCAAAAACTCGCCCAGGCTTTTTAACGCCGAGAAACTGACCGCCAAAATAAACCAACGGATAAAACAAGGTGGAAAACATGCTACAGACGCGAAGCTAAAATCAAGCTTGGCTTCCGAGAAAATTTCGCAGATTAAAAAGTCTGTGTTTAACTACACGGCAGTTTCAAATCCCTTGCTTTCGGGTAAAGATTTGAAATCCCAATTGCGTTATCAACATCATTCGAAGAACTGCGCTTTTGAACCCAACCTGGATGTCACCAGTTCTGGAATCAGCTCCAAATTAACTGCCGAATTTCCGGCGGGCTCAAAACCCTGGGACCAACTGACCGAAACCGAGAAAAATCGCGTGATTGAAATTTTGCTTCCGCAAGTTTGGGTTCCAACGCTCATTCACGAGCTGGGTCATAACCTGGGTCTGCGCCATAATTTTGCGGCGTCGGAAGACAAAGCGAATTTTTTAAGCTTCGAAGAACTGAAGTCTAAAAATATTGACCACGCCATTCCCTTTAGTTCGGTGATGGATTACGGCGATGATCTCAAGGCACTGCCGTATTTGGGAAAGTATGACATCGCAGCTTTAAAGTTCGCTTACCTGCGAACCGTCGAGCTCAATATTAAAGATCCCAAGGATCCTCTCAAGGTCATCGGCACGGAAGTGAAATCAATTGC
>JAYUPS010000292.1:0-6999 GCA_043759945.1 Bdellovibrio sp. | reverse complement strand
GACAGGCTCAGCCCCAGAAAATAAATTACCAAATTGCGAAGCCTCGGTCCTTAAAGCGCTTTCTAAATCTTGATCGTAGGCTTCCAGAATTGTTTGCTTAGCTACTTTAATAGCAAAAGCGCCCTTGGCTTTCACGACGGTTAAAGTTTTTTTGGCGTCAATCATTAGCTCTGCGGGCTCACATATTTTATTAAACAAACCCATTTGCAATGCGCGGTCCGCGTTCACAGGCTCGCCGGTCAGAATCATTTCACGCGCGGAATTTAAGCCCACCACGCGGCTCAAGCGAACCGTTCCGCCAAATCCCGGAATCAATCCCAAACCCACTTCGGGCAAACCGACTTTGGCCTTATTCGAAGCGTAAATAAAATCGCAAGCAAGCGCCAGTTCTAAGCCACCGCCAAACGCAAAACCATTCACGGCCGCAATCACCGGAACCGGCAGCTGCTCAAAAGCGCGAAAGATTTTTTGTCCACGGGTCGCAAATGTTTTTCCAGTAATGGCGTTGAGCGCGCTGATTTCTTTGATGTCGGCTCCGGCGACAAAAGATTTTTCTCCGAAGCCCGTGACAATGACGCCCCGGACTTTGGTGGGGAACATAATTTTAAGTTCACCCAAAACTATTTCTAACTCAGACAGTACCTGAAAATTGAGGGCATTTAAAGCCTCAGGGCGCTGGATGGTAACAACAGCAATTCCATCTTCAACTGACAGATTAACGAGCGGGGTACTCATAAAATCCCCGCGATGTTTTTTTACCGAGCCAGCCCGCTTCCACATATTTTACCAACAGCGGACAAGGGCGATACTTCGAATCCCCCAAGCCCTCGTGCAGCACGTTCATGATCGCAAGACAGGTGTCGAGACCAATAAAATCAGCAAGCGTCAAGGGACCCATCGGTTGGTTGGTACCCAATTTCATCGCTTGGTCGATGCTGGCAGGACTGGCTATGCCCTCGTGCAAAGTGTAGACGGCTTCGTTGATCATCGGCATCAAGATCCGGTTCACAATAAAGCCCGGCATGTCTTTCACGCTCTCAACAAACACTTTATCCATTTTCTCGGCGAGCGCTTTGGTTAAAGCAAAAGTTTCATCCGAGGTTTGCAAGCCACGAATGCCCTCGACCAATTTCATCAAGGGCACGGGATTCATAAAATGCATGCCCACAACCTGTGCCGGACGTTTTGTCGCGGCTGCAATTTTTGTTATGGAAATACTGGAAGTGTTCGAAGCTAAGATCGCAGATTTGGGAGCAATTTCATCGAGCTCTTTGAAGATTTTTAATTTCAGATCGATATTTTCGGTGGCGGCTTCGACGATAAAGTCGGCCTCGGTTAAACCCTGCATCCCCACTTGGGTTTTGATTTTAGAGAGCAAGGTTTTTTTCTGCTCTTCCGTAAAGCTCCCTTTTTTAATCAGGCGATCACAAGATCCCGCAATGGTAGCCAGGCCCTTTTGCAGACCCGACTCGTTGATGTCGGTCATAAGGACATTTAGACCGTTGGTGGCTGCGACTTGCGCAATTCCGTTTCCCATTTGGCCCGAGCCAATGATCCCTAAAGTTTTAATTGACATGAAAGTCTCCCTGACATTTGGACTTGGATTTAATCCTAGATTAGTCCGAATGTTCTATTACGGAGAGACTTTGCTGTCATTGGGGATATGCGTTAGGGCATATATCCCGTCGCCCATTTAACGTACACGATATTTCCGAAACGATTGAGTTCGTAAACTGTATGAGACGAGGCCGTTCGTATCGCATTTGCGGGTACGAATCGATAAGTCAGCGTGGTCGCATCGATCCCCGTGGAATTTGTGGCGAATGTGCACATTGTGTTAGAGGCATCGGTCACCGAAATTCGGTAACTGCCCCCGTCTCGAAGATTAGCAAGTCCGATCGGAGTAGCACAGTTAAAAGTGGTGGTGGTATGATTTCCTAAGCTTAGATCTAAGTTTCCACCGGCCACAGCGGAGTGGGATGAAGCGATGCTTTTCGCTTTGATACCGCCCCCGTCCACAATCAACTGCTCGACACCAGGATTTGTTATGAAGGTGTGTTTTCCAGTCGCGTTTTGAGCGATGTAATCGATACCAAGGGATATATTTGAGGAAATTTCCATTTTTTGAACGGGATGGGCCGAACTGGGCAAGGCGATAGTTCCATTCGATGACACGTCATTTCGTAACATGATCGCAGACAAAGCGGCGCTCAAACCGTTCTGATTTTCAACTCGAATGCCTTGGATGGAATTGACGTTGCGAACCACATGAAGAGCATCCGCAGGAGTTGTTACGCCGATGCCAACATTACCGGCACTGTTGATTGTCATTCGCTCGAGAGCTCCCGTTTGTATCGAGATATTATCGGCGGCCGGCGAATAAAATCCTGTGTCCGGGTCGCCTGCAAAACGCAAAGTTAAATTCGACGGACCTCCGGCGGCAAGCGAGATCGTTCCGATCGCATAAAGCGAGGTCAACTGAGTCTGAATGGGACCCGTCAGCCCGTCCAAATAGTCAAACTCTGCATTGCTGATGAGCCCACCAGCCAGTTTCGTCGCGGCAATACCGGCTCCAGCGAAAATGTCGGCATCAACAATTGTGGCATCGACAATTTTTGCAGAACTCACGGAACTGTTCGCAAGCGTTGTTGCTCCGGTATTACTGATCGACATGTCGCCGGACATGGCGGTCGCTGTAGAAACGTTTCCCGCATTTCCCACAAAAATCTGCCCGCTCGGCAAAGTGCCCGAAGCAGGAGAATATCCTAAAGCCGTCGTAACTTGGCCCGAAGTCAAATTGTACGCAGTGCAGGTAAAATTGTCTGCTACCGAACTGTAAGTCGGCATTTGCCCTGCAGCACAAGCACCGGAAATGTTAAACCAAGGACCCGTAACAATGGAGTAAATATCGGTCATCTTTAATGTGCGTGCCGTTGCCACGTTGCCGACGTTACCCACATAAACCAATCCGCTCGTGAGCGCAGTGCCCATTTTATTGTTGAATACATTCCAATCTGTCGACGTTAAAAATCCGTCCACAGTGGTTGTTGCTGCCGCCATGGAAATCACGGGAGCCGCCGCCGTTCCCCCCGCCACAACCGGAGCCGTCGCCGTGACCGAAGTCACCGCACCTGCCGCAATCGTCGTGGGTACCCATTGTAGAGAGGTGTTGTTCCATTGCAGAACTTGTCCGTTGGTTGGTGCCGCAACGGCAATAGTTCCCCCGCGCAGTAAGACGGCATTCACACCAGTTAGAAGTGAACCATCCACCGATGGCAAACGACCCGTGCCATCCAGCACCGGAATTTGATTGTTGCCAGATCCAACTTGGGAAGCTTGCGCGTACAATGAAGAAGATCCGTTCAGTAAGGGGATGATTTGTCCTGCTTGGGTCGGTGACAATACCGGTATCGAAACTCCGGCAGAGCCGCGCAGAATTTGGGTCGAGGAAAATCCAGAAATGGTTTCTGCGGACATGGCCATCGGCGCTTGATTTACGGCCAAAGTTCCGAGTGTCTCAAAGGTCATTCCTCCGTCGGAACTAACCAGGACGGCCAAATTGCGCGAGTCAAAACTGAGGGGAGTGTAGACGCACGAAGAACTGTTGGTCATCGCTTGCGAGTTTTGAAAAAGACTATTGAAAGGAATCCCCGTCGCAACTTCGGGCGCTACGGTGCCCAAGACCGCGGAAAAATACCCGTCCGCGCCCGTTGTAATTGCGTGCACTTCTTGATGGAGCAAACAATCCGTCGAAATGGGTGAACGGACCTGCAAACGCACGCTTACCAATTGACTAATCAGTGGATTGCCCGCGGCGTCCGACAAATACCCCTCGTAGGTAAATTTGGCGAAGGCGCTTTCGGCAATCAAAAAAGTCACAAACGTTAATAGTAACTGACCTGCCATCTTCATGGTTGAACCTCGGCCTTCCATTGGCGAATCTTAAAATTTGGACTCGATAAAGTTTTGGTATCTGTTGTGTAGGAAACTCGTGAATACGCACGATAATTGGTGCTGGTCTGCACCCCCGCCCCGAATGGCAGCCGACCGGCGGCACCTGCAGGGGTGGATGGTGAACACGAAGCCGGAAGATTCATCTGGCTCGCCAAATTCGCTGCAGTGTCTGGCATGCCCACCGAAATCACGACGGTGGTTTCGGGCTTGTCGACGCGAACATCTTTGGTTTCTCCAAGACTGTAGATCTTTTGGATCGGCCAATTCCAGCCGTCTTTATTTACCGGGGGACAAGCCTCGGAAATACTGGATCGCAAAAGCCCGATGACTTCGAAATTAATCGCAAATCCAAAGGGAATATCGACGACGATATCCCCGCCTGGCCCAACCGATCCCGCGACGATCCCTTTCGAGACATCACAAGAAGGAGTCTTCAGCGGGATGGATCCCCCACGAACATTGATTGCAAAGCACAACAAATTATAATCAATCACCGCCAGAGCGGAAACTTTCGAAGTTTTTTGAAATTCTTCTTTGGTCGGAATTCGAATCGCTACGCGCGACGAATCCACACTTGCGGGCTGACAGCCAACAAGCAGAAATCCAACCAATAATAAAATCAGTCCATGATTTTGGGTGTTCATAGTTCTAATAAGTTATCGGAGAGTGCAGAACAAAACTACAGGACCCGGTCGTATTGGGACGCTTGGGTTAAGAGAGTGTTCAGAAGATCAAACACGGACTGGTCTTTAGCGCAGCAAAGAAGAATGCAGCCGAAAGATCACCCAATATTCGTCGTTTTGGACCTCGGGATCCTCGACGTTGTGAGATCCATAAAAGGTCAAACTTTGAAGGTTGTCTTTACTTGAGAAAACAAAGCCCAAACCACTGGATTTCACGATCGTCGAGCGCAAATCCAAATTGCTCTGGGTTTGTTCAAATCGCAAAAGTAAGTTGGTATCGCGGTAGAAATTCCAAGATAAATCCGCCCGCCCCCAGGCATAGGGACCCTTGGATTCGCCTTGAATAATCTCTCCGCGGCCGGCTTCGATCAAAAATAAATTTCGGCGGTCTTCTTTAAACAAAGATAAAATTCCGTAACGAATTTTTGAGGACTCGTTGGGATTGAAACTAAATTTTTCTTGGGTTGCAGCCAGTGATCCCGTCGTGGAATCGGCCCGCGTGTGCCCCACGCTGGCGGTGGTCAAAACTCCGAAGCCCTCGCTCGTTCTGTATTGCCACAGGCCCGACGCCCACATCCATCGATCCGTGTTGGGCCCCGACTCTCCGTTGTGAATCGTTAATTGTGTGGCCCAAGGTCGGGCCTCCCAACGAAATTGCAAACCGTAATCGCGTTTTAGAAGCCAACCCTTTCGGCGCACAGCACTTTCAGGCAATACCCGATTCCAATCTTGAAAGGTGCCCTCAAAACCCAAGGGCACCGTCAAAAGACCAGCTCGCACGTCGCCTTGCTCGCCCAAAACCTCAATCCAGGCTTCCGAAAGCGCAAAATCCGACTTTCCTTGAGGATACCAAATGGCCGGTTTTAAAAGATCCGAGGTCCCATACCTGAAAACGGCCCGCACGTTTTCATCCCGCTTCCACTCAAAACCCAAATAGCTTTGCTCGAGTTCAAAGCCCCCGTTCCCGGGCTCCTGCAGCCGCAGCCGGGGCGACAGAAACAAGTCTAAAAATCGAAACCGACCCATGGTTTCAAACTCGTCCGCTTGAGCTGTGGCCGGCTGCGGCCACAGAATTTGAAGCGCTATGAAAAATATCAGAGGCAAAACTCGCATATTCTCCAGTCTAAGAAAGGAAATCGGTCGAGACAACTTGGACTCAAATTTTATCCGAAAAGCTGGTCTTGCAGGGAAAGCGATTTCTCTCCAAACTGAAGTCTGTGACCAGCTTGTTTGTCTTCTTGGCATTCCTAGTTTCAAAACCAGTCCAGGCTGGCATTTCGGCCAAACATTTCTACCGCAGTCCCGACAGTCTGTTTGCCAGTGGTCAGGCCAGTTTTGCGGAACTCGAACGTAAAAAAAGCAAAGAATTTCACGACGTTTTTTTCTTGGCCCAAAAAGACGGCCGGAGCTTTAAGATTCCGGGTGATTTTCTTTTGCGCGATCTGGATCTTTCGACCCGCATCGGCAACACTCGAACTGGTCAAGTCGGATTGTTGATCGGATTCAAAGGCCCTTGGATTTCGGTGGTGGACGGCTCCGGAAAAAGAGATTGGTGGAATCTTTCCGAAGTTATGCCGGTCCCGGATGATTTGGGGTTGGCTCAAAACTTAAATCCCATTTTGCTTCGGCAAAAACCAAATTGGAAATCAGAAAGTTTGCTCGAAATCCGCGCGTCTACCAAGTTTCGTATATTAAAGATTTCGGAAAACTGGGCTGAAGTGGCGATGTTTACGGATTTGGAACAAAAAGGCTGGGTCGAGCTAGGGGCCCTGGTGACCAAATTTGATTTTGCCTCTTTTGTGCTGCCTAAGAATGGCAAATGGACTTCGGTAAGATACCGACAGGGAGCTTATCTGATCACGGGAACCGGCACCAAACTTGAGATTGAAAAAGCGCAAGCCATCATGACCCGCCCCGATCTGGGAATGATCGCCAAAGAAATGGAAACGTTTTCTTTGCGGCAGAGGTCATTTTTAAAAATTCAGTCTTGGGAATCCATCAATTGGGCCGTGAGCCGCATGCCCGGTCACGGGGACGTGTATTGGAAAACAGCAGTCACCGATCAGCTTTTGCAAAACACCGTGATCGACCAAACCATCAGCTACGACGAGGTTTTAAAAAAACCCATCTTCTCGGTGGCCTTTCATCCCAAGAATCCGCGATTGGGATTAATCTCAGCCGAAGGACTTTTTTCCACCGAAGACGGGATCACCTGGAAAAAAATCCCCCAGTTTCAAAATGACAATCTGCCGGTCGCCATCGGCGGTGATCACGAATTTTTTGTGGGAGATCATCGCAGTTCCGATGGTGGAAAAACTTTTAAGCCGTTTTTAAAATGGGAACAGATTGCGACCCTGATGGA
>JAYUPS010000291.1:0-7018 GCA_043759945.1 Bdellovibrio sp. | reverse complement strand
TAATCCGACGAGCAAACCGTTCCGACGACGCCACCAGTTAAGAGCGAAGCTTCGTTGTAGGCATACCCGTAACCCTCGTTGTTGGCGCCTGCTAAATTCAAGCAATTCAGATCATTAGGTTTCACGATGATCGAATGAAATCCAAAGGCCTTGCCCGGGTAAGTATTTTTAACCAAGTTCACCAAGTTTTCAGGACGGTTCTGCGTTTGAGTGCCGGCCGGATTTGTTTCATCGGCATCGGTAATAACCACCACGGATAAAACCGCACCACTGCGCAGGAAACCGCCGGTTGGATTGGCATCTGATGCCGGGAGCGCATTTCGCATCACCGCTCGGTAAGTTGCGGCAATGCCTTGCTCGTTTCCGGAGCCTTCCGAAACGGGGCGCTGGACGGTGTTGCCGAAGTACTGTTTGGCCAGGGCTAAATCCATTGCGGATGTGACCTTGTATTGGTTTGGCAACCCGGTGATTGCCAGCAGTCGGCCATCTTTTTTGGGCGCATCATTTGTGACATCGGTCGAAACAATTCCCACTTGCCAATCCAAACCATTCAACTGGTCTAAAAAAGTTCCAAAGCGACTGGCCATGTTGGCTTGCTCTGGACCCATTGATCCTGAGTTATCGATCACGACCAAAATGTCGGCTTTGTTGTTCGAGGTAACTGGAACGGTTTGATTGTAAGCCATCGTTCGGACTTCGACCTTAAAGGCAACTTGTTTTGAACTTGGATTGCCGAGCAAATCCACGGCATCGACACGAAAAACGTAGTCGCCGACCGGAAGATTTGCATATTCGCGAAGCGTGTCGGCGGTGCAATTCGCCATTGCACCATTCAAGCCGCAAGAAATTGATCCCACACCAACGCCGGCGTCGGTGACCGTAAATTGAACTTTGGCAATTTGTCCCGCAGGCAGGATTGCCAAGGGTTGTTGTCCGAAATTGATCGCAGGCCCGATGCTGTCAATAAACCAAGCGTGCATTTTTACGTCGGACACGTTACCGGCCGTATCAATTGCCCGAACTTGAAAAGAATGAGAACCCTGGCCCAGGCCCACGTAGTTCTTGATCGAGGTGCAAGATTCCCAGTCGATCTGGGCATCCAGTCGGCACTCAATGCGAGCCACTTGACCCAAAGCTCCGTCGTTCGCCACAAACTCCAAGGCCGCATTGATCTCTTTGGTCTGCGCCAAAGGACCAGAAATAATTTGTACCGAAGGCTTGGTGATATCAATTCTCCAAGAATGAGTCACCACGGCGCCCGTGTTGCCGGCGTTGTCAACGGCGCGGACCTGAAAGCTATGATTGCCCTCAGCCAAACCAGCAAGCAGGCTCGGAGAAACGCAAGGTAAAAAGGCCGCGCCATCCAGACGACACTGAAGTTCCCGAATTCCGCTAAGAACATCCATCGCGCTGTAAAGTAAAGTTGCGGTGATTTCCTTAGTGACGGCTGCCGGTCCAGAATCGATACGCGCAATCGGAGGTGTGAGATCGGTGGTCCAAGAAGCCTGCGCCGGTTGGGAAACATTGCCAACGTCGTCGTAGCCACGCACCCTAAAGCTATGCAGCCCCTCGGAAAGCGGCGCCGTTGAAAGGGGGCTCACGCAATTGGTGTAAGCCGCAGAGTCTAAAGAACATTCGAATCGGACGATTGGCTTTCCGCCCGGAACGGCACTGAATTCCAAATCGGCAACGGCCACATTGGTGTACCCGGTCGGCGATTTTGTAATTCGCACCGAGGGTGCTGTGCGATCAATCACCCAAGAGTGAGTGATTGGCAACGAGGTATTTCCAACTCGGTCCACGGCGCGAACCGAAAATTTTTGGGAACCCTCGATAAAACTTTGCGCGACAGGGCTTGCGCAATTAGCAAACGGCAAAGAATCAGAAGCGCGACACTCGAAATAATCCAGGCCCGACAAAACATCTTGACCCGAAAAGACAAAGGCCGCATTCAGGTCCGAAGTTCGCGCCGATGGAGCTTGATTAAATGAAAGCACGGGCGGAGTTAAATCCACCGTGAATGAAATTGAAAGCGGTGAGCTCGAATTGCCGGCTTTGTCTGTAGCGACGACTTGCGCGGAGTGCACGCCTTCGTTCATTGCTTGCAGAACCATGGCCGCCATGCAGACTTCGAACAGTCCCTGATCTTTTTTGCATTGAATGACGTCAACGCCCGAAAGAGTGTCGGTCACCTGAAAAGCAACATTCATATTTATAGAGCGCGTGTAAGCCGGAATATTTAATGGGCCCACAATCAATGGTGGAACGTTGTCGTGAATAATGGCGTCTTCAGAGCAGTCGCTCTCGCCTCCACCGCCCACTTTTTCGCGAAATTTCGCATAAAGTTTCACTTCTTTGTTTAGCGAGGTCAAAGTCCAACGTTTGAACGGAGCATAGACTTCCCAATCTCCGCCACCGGAACAATCCGGCACGTCAGTGACGTACATCTCTTGCGCACTCGCGTGACTTAAAGTCGCGGTCACTTCGATATTTTTGGTAAATTCATTTCCGCGATCAATCAGTATTGAACCGACGGATTTCCCCAGGGCCAGAGCATCCGCGGCTTGAGTAGCTTCGAACGCCACTTGTGAGCAGTTGGAAAAATTAACCGTAATGAGTGCAAACGCCAGAGAGGCCGTTGCAATGACAGAGAATCGACGCTTCATTAATTCCCCCGAATCAATAGTTAGACGACTTCCATCAGTTTTACATTTCTTTCACACGAGCGAAAGGGCAAGTCTCAAATTAAAACAGTTTATATTTCTGTGAATGCGCCGACAAGAGCCGCACCTATATATATGGAGAGCAGGGTAAAAAAGTCGGTGCCTGTGAGTGAAATGCCCCCCAAAGTCTCAAGATGAAACGCGAACTTGTAGTCATCCGAGCGGTGATTGACGGTTCAGAGTGAGTCTAAGTGTTGTACGGGTGTTTAAGTGCCTGCTGGGCGCCTGGAACTGAGACAGTTGTAAAACTTTTTTGGCAGATAAATTGCTCATTGGTTACACTGTTCAGGGGACGCTAATGAAGGGGTTGTGCATGAAACCATATCGTATCTCGACTGTTGTTTGCTTTGCATTCAGTGCTTTGATTGGCGCTAGCGCATTCGCGCAAAGTGACGACGAAGTAAAGAAACTGGCCGAGCGGATCGTGGGAGTAAAGCTTCCCGGTGACAGTCCACTCTTGTCGCAGATGCGTATTCTATACAACCAAGGCAACCGCAAAGCTGCAGCTCAGCTCGCGATCAACGATCCTCGATTTATCAATGTAACCACCAAACAAATGGCATTAAAAATGTCGACGCGCGCAGAAACGATGCGCACGGAATTGAATGATTTTGTTGCGACTTACATCGGCGTCGTTCGCGATGATATGGATGCTCGCCAATTATTGATGGGAGATTTTCACTACCGCGCCGACGCGGCTAAAATTCCGGCCGGCGTGACGGTTCGATCTGGCGTACTTGCCGATCTTGTTTTAACTAACAATCACTACTTGGACTTAGATAAACCTAACGTCGATTTGTCGTCAGTTCTGGTTCGGGTGAACAAACAACTGATGGCCTCTGAATCGGGTGGATCTTTAATGGTCGTTGATAATCCAGATCCCGCGGGTCTGCTGACTTCGCGCGCTTTCCTGGGGGCTCATGCGATCGCAGGAACCAATCGTCGACCGGTCGAATACGCGATGCGCGAGTTCATGTGTGTGGCGATGGCGGAATGGTCTGACGTCGGTGCTTCGGATGCCAGAATCGGTCGTGATATTGATCGTGCTCCCGGTGGTGAACCGCAAAAGTTTTTGACCAGTTGTAAGGGTTGTCACACGGGAATGGACGGGTTTCGTTTGGCGTTTTCAAAAAACGACTTCCAAACAAGTAATGCCTACCCCGAGGGTCGTGTCATTAACTCTTCACTCGAAGCCGCCAATTTTCCGGGCTTTATTGCTAACACACGTGTTTCTTCAAAAATGGACAAGGCTCCGAACAACCAAGTTTTCCCGAACGGCTACGTTCCGGTCGATACGGGTTGGGTGAACAATTCACGGGGCCCTTCGAACAACCAACTGTTTGGCTGGCGTGGAAACGTGGCCGGTGGGGTTGGAGTCAAAACATTTGCCGAAGCCATTGCGCAGTCGCGACGATTTTCACAGTGTGTAGTCCAACGGGTTTACGAGGGTATTTGCCGTCGGCCCTTTAGCATCTCTTTGAGCAAACGATACGCGGATGCGATGGCTAATATTTTAGAACAAAACAACTACAGTATTAAAAACTTGGCCACGGAAGTTGCCCTCTCTCGGGAGTGTGGATTATGAGCTATAAAATAATTCCGGCGATGCTGGCGATTTTGGCCCTGAGTGCCGTTACTTTGACTTTCCAAAACTGCGGTCCACAAGGGGTCTTGGAACAGCCGGGAGCTGTAGATCAGTCTTCAGTGACTGAGCTCGTTATTGATGATCCCATAGTAGCCTTCGATCAGCGCAACGACATGAAGGTCATGACCTCGGATCAAGTTTACCGAAGTATGTCTTCTTTGACGGGTGTGGATCTTGGGAACACAATTGCACAGAACGACTGGCGCAATAACAGAACCAATACTTTGGCCGATAATTTCAGTTTGAACGCGATCACGCCGCCACTGTTGCTCAATTTGACCAATTTAGCCGGCATTTTTTGCGATGAATCTTTGAAAGTTGAAACAGTTGCCACGGCGACCCGCCGACTTTTTGTAGGTGTGAATTTTGCGGAACCGGTCAGTGCTTTGAGCGGGCCTGCTTTCGGAAGTTTTGTTCAAAACTTGTCTCAGGTATTATGGGGACGAACCATTACGGCTGCGGAACAGACGATGCTCGAGCAAGCTCGTAGCAATCACGACAATGCGATCGTAGCTGCGCAACGAGCCAATGTGGCCGAGACACGTCGGCTCGCACTGATGGTCTGCACGGCAATGCTTTCGTCGAATGATTCGTTCACGTTTTAAATTTTTTGAAAAAAAATCGATTAATTCAGGATTACGGGGGATATTATGAGCGGCAAACAAGATAAAAAGAATCAACAGGTTCCTCTCTGGGCTCGCACGGGTCACGCAAAACCAACGAACCGGCGCGAATTCTTAGCATCCGGAGTAATTCCATTTTCGGCTTACATGATGGCCCCAAGCTGGCTGTCGATGATGTTGCCCTCAGCGGCCCAGGCCCAGGTCATGGATTGCCCAGTTCCTGAAAGCAAATTTATTCCGTTTATCACCATCAATTGTTCTGGGGGCGCGGGATTGGGAGCGAATTTCGTTCCGCACACGGCGACCGGGCAAATGCTAACTTCCTATGATAAAATTGGTCTGGGATCTGCGGCGGCTCTTCAAATCTCTACCGAATTTGGCAATGTGCCTTTCGCCGGGGGACCTGCAGGTCAAGAAATCAGCCGGGTACTTCGCGGAATGCGAACGGCCGGAGGCGCCGCCCTGGCTAAAACGGCTTTTGTCGGAATGCCCGTACGTTCCCAAGATGATACTTCGAGCAACAAATACGCTCTGGACGGCATGCTTCAAAAAGCCGGTCTGTCAGGCGGAGTCTTCCCAATTTTAGGAACTCGAAGTACCGCTTCGGGCATCAGTCAAATGCCGGCTGTTTTCACGCCGAGTGCTCCGTTGTTTGTTAATACGACGGCGTCTTTAGCTTCGGCACTTAATTACGCGACGATAATCTCGAATAACTTAAATCCCACGCAGCGATTGAATTTAGCCAAACTGGTGCAGAACTTGTCGGGTGAGCAAAACCGAAAAATCGCTTCAGATCCTGCGGGCACTCAAGTCAAAAAACTTTTGGACTGCGCGGGTGTAAAAAACGTGGAAAACCTGACTTTGGCCAATTCGGGCGGAAATGGTTTTGCACTCCCGGCAAATATTCAAACAATCTGGGGTGTGAACGCGGGAACCGCACCTACTGCTCAGGCTAATATTTTTGGTTCCATAGCTTTTAATGTGATCCAAGGGTTTTCGGGCTCAGGCACCTTGGAAATTGGTGGCTGTGATTACCATGACAACAGCCGCACTACGGGCGACGCTAAAGATTTAGAAATCGGAACAGCCATCGGTCGGGTGCTGGCCACCGCCGAAGCGCTGGGGAAACCAGTTTTCATATACGTCATTAGCGACGGTTCAGTTTCTTCGACGGTTTCTGCGGCTTCAAATTCGGCTTGGGTTTCCGACCGAGGTGAATCCGGAACGGCCTATATGCTGTGCTACAAACCAGCAGCTCGACCAATCACCGAAGGTGTCGACGGCGCGCCAGCTTGGCAAGTTGGATCTTTCACGAACGGTCAGGTGGTTGATACAACGGTCGCGTCGATCGTTGGCGGAGACGTCGAGAAAGCCGCTTCTGCAGTGGTTGCCAATTGGTTGTCCGCTAGTGGTCAACTGTCTTTGGTCTCGCAAGCGACAAACAGCAAGATTAGCGGCACCGAAGTTGATAAAATTTTAAGATTCAAGGGTTAAAAAAATCGAAGAGGGTTTTTAATGGCACGTACTCTGTTTCTCATCTTATGCATTGGTGTCTTGGCTGTCAGTTTTAACAACTGCGGTCGCGTCGTTCCGGGTGCCGGTGTCGAATCCGGCGTGATTTCATTGGGAAGTTCCTTTGGGAAAACCCTTTGCGACAATCAATTAAAAGAAGTGTACGCTACGACATACCACTCTTTTTTAAGGTCCAATTGTGCGTCCTGCCATCAGCACACGGCTTCGCACGCCAGCCCCGATTTGAATGTCTCTTTTCAGGCTTTCATGGACAAAGGCAAAACCACTCTCGATGGGCGTGCCAACACCCCGCACGGATCTGGTTACACGCCGGCAGCCAACGTTGCTACCCAACTTGCGGGAATGAAGCCCGCGTGGGATGGCGCACAAGCCACTCATGAGTCTTGTCTCGCTGCCATTGCTCCGGGTGGTGGCGGGGGCGTGGTGGATATTGCTCTTTTAGCTAAAGAAATTCCGAATCTAAATTCAACTCGCACCAACGGGACAACGTTTGT
>JAYUPS010000290.1:0-2774 GCA_043759945.1 Bdellovibrio sp. | reverse complement strand
GTCGAAAACTGTGGGCTGAACTTTGCGTTCCCCACCCAGACCTTGCATGTCCAAAGCTTCTTGAATGACAAAAAACTAGGGCCGATCGCAGCTCAGATCAGCCCTCAGATTTAGCGGTTAGCTTTGAGATTTATAAACTGGCCCCTTTGCGTGGTGTTACTTTGAACCAAGGTGTAACTTTCAAACATTTTCCTAAACTTAAATTCAAGGTCGGGCGAACCGGGATGGTTCGACCGAAACAGGATTAAAAGGACGGCGTCCTTTTTGGCCCGGATGGCCCCTTATTTAGATCGAAGTCGTTCATTGTGAATCCAAGCATAGATCTTCAATTGAGCTCTTAATCTCTCCGGACGTTTGGACATCAAATTCAATCTCCGTGGCTAGTGGATGGAACTCCTGGGATCTTTGTAGTTTGAGTTCGCAGTGAGACGCCACTAACAGAAACTTTCGCACCACCGTTTTTCGATTCAACTTTAAGAACTTTGCGGCTTCACGCTGAAAACAGCCGTGGACCTAAAGTGCTTTGGGAAAAGCGTTTGTCGCACTGCTCACACCAGAATCTCTGAACAACCTGGCCGTCAGAAACTCTTCGGTACTTGCCGTCTTTACGGATTGGCCGAGATCCGTTCAGAGCATTGCGTAAGCTTCCACAACAAGGGCATCGGATCGTCATGCTTTGGTGGAATCGCAAAGACTCAGCCAGGACTTCAAACAGTAAAAGCTATGCTAAAACACCATCCAAAGGGGCCAGTTCTTGAGATTTACCGACTGGCTTTTTTATCACCGGTGATTTTTTTCATCGCCGACCCGGTGGACTGGTTCGAAGAGGAAGCCCGTTTGCTTTTTGATTTTTTTGCCGCAGGGGCAGGTTCAACGACTTCTTCTTTTTTGGGTGTCGCTTCAGTTTCCCCGGCGAGCAAGCGAGCGGTTTCTGCTCGCAGTTTTGCTGTTTCCGCGCGCATGGCCTCGGTTTCAACTTCCGCCTTCAGCGTGTCGCGCTTGACGGCCGTGCTTTCATTTTGATACTTCAGTTTTTCGACTTCGGAAGAGTACTGGTCCCGACTGACTTTTGTTTTATCCAACTCTTTTTTCAGGGTCTCGAGCTCCGCGTCCATTTTTACTTTTTCTTGCTCAAGCTCACCCATTGTTTTTTTCAACTTCGTTTGCTCATCCCGGACCGTCGTTAACTCTTTTGTTACCTGCGCTTTTGAACGCTCGTTTTCGAGCTTGGCTTGATTTGTTTTCTTGTTCAGATTCTCAAGGTCTTTTTGCGTGTTCATCAGCTTCTTGCGATCTTCGTCCACGGTGGCCAACGTTTCTTTGGTGTTGGCTTGGGTCTTCTTAAAGTCGTCTTCGGTCTTCTTCATTTCCGAATTGGTTTTTTCCTGCAGAGCAGTCAATTTGCCTTTTTCATTTTCTAAGCGGGCCAGCTCCGCTTCGACTTTTGCTTTTTCGGCTTTGGTCTTTTCAACTTGTTGTTGAGACAGCGCGATGTCCCGCTCGGTTTGTGCCTTCTTGCGCTCCAGGGCCAATTGGGATTCGCGCTCTTTGGTTTTTGCTTCCTGGGATTCTTTCACCGCAACTTCAGAAGCGCGCTGGGCTTCCTTGGATTTGCCATCTTCATTTTTAGTCTGTTCGCCCATGGCGTTCATCGCTTTTTCGGCTTCGAGCTTCGCTTTGGTTGCCGTGTCGCGAACTTCTTTGGCTTTGTTATGGCGTTCAACGGCCATTTCCGTTTGCTTTTTAAATAGAGCTTCGCGCTCTTCGGCTTGTTTGGCTTGGCGGCCAAATTCCTCGGCCTCGGACTTAAATTTAGCGGCGTCTCGATCATAGGTCGCGATGTCTTTTTGGGCTTTAGCTTCCGCAGCTTTGGCGGCGCTAATTGCGGCCTGAGATTTTGACTTTTCCTGTTCGTGAATTCTTCGATTGGTCTCCGTGCGGGCTTGAGCCTGCTTTGCTTCCGCCAGGGCTGATTCTGAATCCGCCAAAGCCTCTTCGGTCTCGATGGTCTTTGCGACTTTTGGGCCTTTGGCAAATACGCCAGGGCTTACTACCATCAGGATCGCTGCCGTCATCATCATGAATTTATTCATATCTTCCTCCGCTTCTAATACTTTCGGTGAAAACCCATCAAAACGTAAGAGCCAGGTCCCGGTTTCACAGGGTTTTCTCCGGTCCTGTAGAAAAGTCCGACGGAAAAGCTGAGTTTTAAGTTCACTTTTTAATCACCCCCGCGCCCAAGGTCGGCACCGTCTAAAATTTCGACAGTAATTTCCAACTGTAATTTCAATTACAGGCCGCGGAGCACGACCAACCTTTGGCCCTAAGCTTGCTCTTAGTAATGTCACCCCCCCATGGCGACCTGGACCCCCACCCCCCACCAGGTCGCTTTTTTTTTCCTCTTACCAAAATCCAAGCTACGCTATCAAAGATGTTCTTTGCTTTACTTATTTCTAGCGCTCTTGCGACCCCACTTAAGGTAATGATCGATCCTGGCCACGGCGGGATGGACTCGGGCGCCGTCGTCGCGGGCCAACGGGAAGCCGATCTCGTGCTGGAGGTTGCCAAACATTTGAAAACCAAGCTGGACGCGGATGCGCGTTTTCAAGCTCTGATGACTCGAAATGAGAACGTGCGAATTTCCCTGGCCGACAGGGTACGTAAAACCGAGGCCGCAAAATCCGATCTTTTTGTCTCTTTGCATTTAAATTCCAATGCGGACGCTCGAGTCCGTGGGATGGAAATTTACATCCAGAATCATTTGCCACCGGATG
>JAYUPS010000289.1:0-2782 GCA_043759945.1 Bdellovibrio sp. | reverse complement strand
TGGACTCGAAAATATTCTTAGCCGCGATCGAAAAGATCAAAGGTGGATCCTTAGTCTATGCTTGGAACGGCCAGTAATTTCGGCTAAACCAAGTCCATGCTGAAAAGAACACCTTTGTTTGAACAACATCGAGCCCTGGGTGGCAAAATCGTCGAATTTGCGGGCTTTGAGATGCCCGTCCAATATCAGGGTCTAAAAGAAGAACATTTTTGCGTCCGAAACCAAGTCGGCTTGTTTGATGTCTCTCACATGGGCGAGATCCGTTTTCAGGGCCCCCGGGCTCTTGAAACTTTGCAGTGGCTTACGACCAATGACGTGAGTTTATTGAAAGCCGGACAAGCTCATTACAGTCTGCTGCCAAATGCCCAGGGTGGATTGGTCGATGATATTATCGTTTATTGCCTGAAAGAAAACAGCGACTACCTGGTTTGCGTCAACGCCGCCAACAAAGACAAAGATTTTGCGTGGATGAAAGCCAACAACAAAGGTTCAGAAATCACCGATGAAAGTGATCTCTGGTGCCAGATCGCCGTTCAGGGCCCGAAAGCCACCGAACTTTTAGCCCGCGTGCTGGGCGCAAAAGTCTCAGCGATTCCCGCCTTTCATTTTGTCCAAGACACTTTTCAGGGCTCCGATATAATTTTTGCGACGACCGGGTACACCGGCGAAAAAGGCGGAGAAATCTTTATCCGTAACGCCGGAGTGGTTTCCCTTTGGCAAACGCTTTTAGAAAAAGGCCAAGATCTGGGAGTGGCTCCGATTGGTTTGGGAGCGCGGGACACTTTGCGCACGGAAATGAAGTACAGTTTGTACGGTCACGAGATCGATGACACTACCAATCCCTATGAAGCTGGGCTGGGCTGGGTCGTGAAACCCAAGGCCAAAGACTTTGTCGGCAAAACACCGATGATGAACGGCCGCGAAAAGGGCCTGACGCGAAAATTGGTGGGATTTAAACTGAAAGACAAAGGCATTCCCCGTCAGGGTTACAAGGTCGGTTACAAAGCCGGCTCAGAACCAGAACAAGCCACTGGGTTTGTGACCAGTGGGACCCTTTCACCGACGCTCAATGAAGCGATCGGCATTGCCTATGTCGAATCGAAATCAGCCGCGATCGGCTCTGTGATTTTTGTTGATATCCGGGGGCGTTGGGTGCCCGCCGAAGTTTGCGACACGCCCTTTGTAAGAAAGTAACCGAAAAAATAACCGAAAAAAATCAGGATACAAAACTGCCGTGAAATCCCAGCGGCAGATAGCGACCAAGCCAAACGCGAGCCACGATCTCGAGATCAAGATTTCGTACATCCAAAAAAGTTTCATTTTTAAGAGATTCAAAACCTAAATTTAAAAGCCAGCTGTCTGTGCGCACCAGCTCGCCAAACATCTGCGAGGGTTCTGCTTTGACCCTGAGCGGAACCAAAGTTTCCAAATCCCAGCGGACAAATCCGTTGGTTCTTAAAAGATCCGATGTGCCCAGTTCGGCTTCAAGCGCGTAAATAAATCTTTGTTTTTGCCCAACCAGATTTAAATCCACGCAAGGGAAATCCAAGGGGACCCCGTCGCTGATAACTTTTCTTTCTAAAACCGTCGTGGTTTTTAAATCCAATTCAAAATGGGTCAATTTTCCGGGTTTTGCTTCGGGCAGAGTCTCGTCGGACCAAGCCCGGACCAGTCCCATGATTCCCATATCTTCAGCCAAAATAGTGTCGAAAATGATTTTGCCATTATCCTCGTAGGCATTGACGTGATGGAATCCCACTCCGCCCGGAGCCGAAATAAATTCTTGAGGTTCTTGGGAGCCCTGTTTTTTGACGACAAAAATTCGAAACGGTTGATCGGCCTCGAATTTTAGAAGATCGGCAACCGGCGCTTGCAAAGTCGCCGCACCCATCAAGTCGACCCGAACCGGAGGCACCAAGAAAACCAAATGGTTTTCCGTCACCATCATGTCGTGAACCATGTAGAAGCCGCCCATATCAATCGAACAAATAAGCTCCAAACGACCGGTCTTAGCCGTGAAGCGGAAAACCTGAAGCTCGGGCCCGATGGCTTGCGTGATCCCAAAAGTGTAACCATCCCCGGTGACCGGATCGATTTTCGGGTGCGCCGTCATTCCGGTTCCCTTAGGGAGTGTGCCGTGAAAATCCCAGCGCTCTATGGTCGCAAGGCTCTCTGGATCAAGTTCCGTGGGTGCGGTGGCTTCGGACAGCGCGAGCAGACGACCGCCAAAATTGACCACATTGATGTTGGGGGAATTCTTATGTCCCAAAGGCTTGGTGGGACAGGCGGTTCCAAACTCGTGATAGAGCATCTTCTCGGCTTGGCGTTCGATTAAACGCTCCGGCGTTTCGATAAAATGCGATTGGCCCGAAACAGTTCCCCGATCAAATTTCAAAGCGGTGACATGGGCATCGCCATCAAACAAATGCGTCAGAGAAGTGCCGTAATTGTTTTTGGTTCCGGGTCCCACCCGAAAAAGAGTTCCGCGAAGCTCCGGCGGCACCCGGCCCTCGACCCGAGAGGGTGCAAATGGGCCTTCGAACTCGACGGTGCGGTAAGCCTGGTAACTGACCCGGCTTGCGGGCCCCGTTGAATTCCGGAAAGACCTGAAAACTGGCCCCTATGGTTGGTGTTTTGGAATTGCATTTTGTTTTTTAAATTCTGGCAGACACTTTGCGATTCCGTTCAATCATGACCATCCGATGCCCTTGTTGTGGAAGCTTACGCAATGCTCTGAACGGATCTCGGGCAATCCGTAAAGACGGCAAGTACCGCAGGGTTT
>JAYUPS010000288.1:0-7076 GCA_043759945.1 Bdellovibrio sp. | reverse complement strand
ATGCTTTTTAATGCTCTAGAAATCATGTTGGAAAGCCCTGCTCTGGTCGTAATCCCGGGGGTCTTGATTCTACTAACAACCATCAGTTTCAACTACTTGGGTGACGGACTTCAAGACGCCATTGATCCCAAGGCTTTGACGACAAAATAGCTTAGACTCTTGCGGTGCCCTTGGCTTTGGCGATGGTCACAGCTTTGGCCGACGCTGTGACAAACGACGGGACGACCAGGATTTTTTTTCAATACTAAGACTGGCTTGTGTTATCTGACTTGATCTCAATACGAAATTCGATGGCATGTATCTTGGAATTGGAAGACGCACGAGGTGATCCGTGTCTTTCAAGAATATCCTGATTCTATCAGTTTTCTGCACATCTTCTTTATGCACATCTTTATCGGCCTTTTCCAATGTGTCGGAACCGGCAGCACCCCTTTACGAGGCCTCTTGTAAGATTAAAGCCAAGGAAGCAGCGGCTCAGATTTTTCGCAGCTGTATGTCCGATGAGAAAAACGCGCAACTTGAGCAGATTCGAAAAGAGTTTCAAGACAAGCTGAGCGAAATGCGGGTCGATTACGAAAAAGAATTAAACCGTCTTTCTAAACAGAAAAAACAGAACGAAACGCAAAAGTCAGAGACTCCGATTGAATCCAAACTAACAGTGAAAACGACTTCGAACCCAGTAAAAGCAAAAGTCCCGGTAAAACTAACCAAAAAAGGTTTGCCCTTAAAGTCGGTGAAAACTTTGGTGTCTGAAACTTTGCTGTCCGCAGATTCTACGCCCGAGATGAGCTTGAGCTTGAAGCCCACCAATGCTTTGGTCATCGACGAGAGCCAAGATATCCCCGAGCCCATAGCCATCGAATCCATCGCGGTCGAAAGCACTGAACGAAACTCAAGCGAGACCGCGACCATCCAATTGGATTAAGATTGCTATTTTAGCAGCCCTAGCTCAGTAATTCTTGCGGGGGGACTTCGTCGGAAATCAGCGAGACAACTCCCCAGTCCAAAAGCTCTTTCATCCGGTCAGGATTGTTGACGGTCCAACTTGCGACTTTTACCCCGTGGTCGTTCCATACTTGCATATTTTTGCTTGAGATCATGTCTTGATCCAAATGCAGAACATGAAAATTCGACCACACGGATGTCCACATCTCTCGCAAATAGACGGCATTGACTTCTTGGGTGGCAAGAAATCCCCGGGGGATCTGCGGCAACAAGCCCGCCAATTTAAAAATAGAAATCGGATTGAAGCTTGAGAACATTACCCGGTTTGAAATGATCCGCGATTTTCTACGTTCTAACTTGTCAATCAGCTCAGAAACCGTTCGTTCCAGCGGATCACTTAGAATTAAATTTGATTTGATTTCGATATTTAAAAACTCTGTCACCGCGTCACTCAAGAGCACTTCTTCCAAAGTATTCACCGCGCAATGCGCGCGCAATTGCTCCAGGGTGACGTGATTGACCATGGTCAGGATTTCTTCGGGCCCCTTGAAAGTGTCATCGTGAAATAACACCGGAATACGGTCATGGGTCAGCCGAACATCGAATTCCGCCATCTTGGCGCCACGCCGCCGAGCTTCGATTAAAGCTGCCAAAGAGTTTTGCTCCAGACCTGACTTCCAGTATCCGCGATGGGCCTGCCATTTTGGCATGACAAAAGAATGTTTCGGCCAAGGCAGCGTCCTGATCTTAGATTGAATCCAATCACTTCTGGGTGAAGATTGGTTTTTCACGGTCGCCTTCCACTTTCCAAAGAAATTCTTGTCCCTTGTAAGAGACCTTTACATTGCCAAAGAGTTCAAAAATTTGCGACCAACCGCCCTCGGAACGCATTTCCAAACCCTCAAAATTGACTGGTCGAATTTTCCATTGGAGCTCATCGGTCTGAGAGCCAAACTGCAACAGGGCTGCAACTTGTGATGCTCTCAACGGGGTTTCGCCGTCGTGTTTTGCGGGAGCAAACAGCGTGCTAAAGAAACGACGCAGGGCTGTTCCCGGTAGAATCTCTAAGCCTTGGGCTTTTAGCTCCGTAGAAATGCGATCATTGGATTCGCTCAACGAAACTCGCAATCGATCGGCACTTAGCCCTTCGATCAGAATACTTTGGCCGGTCAAGACACCCGAGAGCTGTTTGGGGCTGTTCTTTACAAACACCCCTTTGATCTCACCGCTCCAACGTCCCATACTTCCGCCACCCGACATCAAAGCTTGCACTTCGTTGGACAGACTTAGTTCTTCGACCAAAACTTCAAGCTCCACATGAGGTTTACTTCGAAAACCTTCCAAACGCAGGCTCCCCAAAAAAAGGCCATCCAAGGGTCTAACTTTGTCGACCAAAAGAACCCAATCGCCTTCTTTAAAATCGGCGCGCCCCGAGATGATACTCAAGATCTGAAGTTTTCGCTCCCCGCGATTTGAAAAAACCAATTCCAGACCCGAAGACTCGCCCTGAAAAGACCAATTTTGTAAGTCCTTAATAAACAAGTTGCCGTTCATCTGCCCGAGCGAACCAAAGCTTTGAAATTTGGATTCTTTCCCGAGCAGGGTCAGAATTTTTTCGGGTTTAATACCTCGCAAGCGAAGTTCTCCCGGACTTACCACAAATCCTGAACCGATTTGGATTTGCAGATTTTCACCTTTGACCTCGCCCAAGTCCCCTTCCAAACTAAAATTGGGAATCTTCAGGGGAATCGGTTGATCGACCGAGTACCTTGCGTCGGTCGTAAAATCAAAAGTCAACCAAAGCTGACGACTGTCGTACTCGCCTTCGATGGCGTTAAATTGCGTTAGAAGATTCAAAATTTGGCTCAGGGGCAAATTATCAATGTTGCCTCGAATTTCGATATCGCGTTTCTCTGAGTCGTAATCGGCTTTGACTTGGTATTTCCCCTCGCGCCAAGTGCCCTGCAGCGAAAGATTAATTTTTGATTTTTTTAGGTCAACTAAAAATTCAGCTTGCGAGGCATAGTCTCCGGAAAGTGAAGTACCTCCGAGATTTAAAAGTCCGGTGAGTTGCATTTCCAAATCATCCGCGCTGGTTCGCTCCAGACTGACATTTTCAAAATCAAAAGGCAAAGTGGAGAACGGCAGATACTCGATTCTTAGACTTTCGATCGAAAGGGCTACGATCGGCCCCCGAGCCTGCGGACGGGTCACCGCGGTCTCCAATTTTGAAATCGCAGAACTGGCGCTCACCGGGTCAACCTGTTGGGACGCCTGTGCTGTGGTTTGTACGTTGGCCTGCGAGCCGCAATCTTGCCACCGGCGCTGGAGTTTAAGATTCATGTAACCAATTTTTACTTCGCTAATTTCAACATTGCCTTTAATTAATTCCCACAAATTTAAGGGCAATCGAAGTTCATCGATTTGCCCTTCGGGCTCCGACCAACAGGCATTCGACGAGCTAAATTTAATAGTTTCAACAATGGCGGCCAATTCGGGGATGCCTTGATCAGAGAGACTAACCCTGGCACTGGCAAAATCGATTTTTAAATCTTGATGAATTTTTTGGGCGGCAATTCGAATTTGTTCGGCCACATAATCGGAGTTCAAACTGGAACGGGCAATAAGGCCAATAAAAATAGCCAATCCCAAACCCAAAAGAGTATTTTTTAAACCCTCTTGGTCTGCAACATCGGCCCGCCGATCACCGAGGGGGATCCGTGCCATGTCACTTAAACTCAAACTTCAGAATTTCAAATTCCTTTTCACCCTTAGGGCTGTTCACCGCGACGATGTCGCCGGTTTTCTTGCCGATCAAAGCCCGCGCGAGCGGAGAAAGAATAGAGATCTTTCCGGCTTTGACGTCGGCTTCATCGATCCCTACGATTTGATAAGTTGGTTTGTCTTCTTCTTCGACATCCATGATCGTGACTGTGGCTCCAAAGACAACGCGGTCACTTTGAATACTGGCGGGATTAACAACTTCGGCCGCAGCAATTTTGGCTTGGATTTCCGCGATACGCCCTTCGATCATGCCTTGGCGTTCTTTGGCCGCTTCGTACTCGGCGTTCTCACTGATGTCCCCGTGCGCCCGAGCCTCTTCGATGGCTTTAATAACGGAGGGACGTTCCTCGGTAAGCAGTCGTTTAAGCTCGCTGTCGAGCAACGACTTCCCGAGAACAGTCATTGGGTTCTTATCCAGTCCGTTTGCCATCCTAATTCTCCCGTTAGCTTCTGCAATTGCGAATGCAAGGTTCTAGCAACATATCGAGACACACGCAATTGCGCAATGCATTAATTCAAAAGACCCTGCGCGGAAGAACTGGCCCAAAGTCACCCCCGAGTTTCCTGCTTCAGGACTCGATGGATGACCCGATTTGACCGAAAAAATACAAGTGAAGAAGCTTGCCGAACAGATAATCCTAGCTAAATCCATCGTCCTTACGACCCATCGCCAATGTGACGGCGACGGTTTGGGCGCGCAGCTGGCGCTTTTCTTTGCCCTAAAAAAAATAAATAAAAATGTGCAATTGATCAACGTCGATCGCACACCAAAAAAGTACCGCTTCTTAACTCCTGATAAATACATCCAGTACTATGACCAGAACAAGTTCCTGCCCGAGGACGTCGATTTAGTTCTTATTTTTGATACCAACGACGAACGCTTGGTAGAGCCTTTGTACAGCGGACTAAAAACTAAAAATCCTAAAATTATATTTTTGGACCACCATCCTGTTTTGAGCCATGGCCCCAAACCCTCGGCCGAATCCTTGATCGATATTTCGGCGGCGAGCACCGGCGAATTGGCTTTCAAACTGATTCAAGAGTTGCAGATTCCTTTGGATCGGCAGATTGCTCGCGCGATTTACACGAGTATTACTTTTGATACTCAGCTCTACCGCTTCATCCGCAACTCGCCGGTCTCTCACTTGATCGCGGCGGAACTTTTGAAGCACGATATTGACCCGGAAGAAGTCCATCGCCATCTTTTTGCGCACCAAACCGTGAACAAAATGGGGTTCCTGGCCCGAGCGCTCGCGCAAATTGAGTACTTTTGTGACGGACGTGTCGCGCTTTTAAAACTTCGGGACGCGGATATTCTGCAATTTCAATTGGAACCCGATGAATCTCGGGACGTCATCGACATGATCATGGCCATCGAAGATCTTGAAGCGGCCGCGATGTTCCGCGAAGATGCCCCCAATGAATTCAAAGTTTCCTTGCGTTCCAAGGGCCAAGTCGAAGTTTTACCCTTGGCAGAAGCTCTCGGCGGAGGCGGTCATATGTTTGCGGCCGGCGCTTACTACAAAGGCGACTACGAAAAAATGAAAGCGCAAGTCGTGGCCAGTTTCATCAGCCGAATGCCTGCACCGAAAAAAACCGCTTAATAAAAGCTTTTCTTTTAAGGCGCTCTTCCAGGTGGTAATTCTAATTTGTAATTCTTAATTTAATGATGGCTTCAACATCGGGTCGGCAGGTCCCGCAGGCTGTGCTGGCCGAAGTCTCGCGGCTCACGCGCGTGGTGGTGAAGGCTCCATTTATGATCGCCTGATCAACACTTTCTGTGGGTACGGCACGGCAGTGGCAGATCTCGTCTTGGAGGTAAGGATACTGCCATTGGCCCTTCACTTTCAGGATGAATTCTTTTACCAAAAGATCTGCGTGCGAAGTGCCGGACGGCAATTCCCACTTCTCTGGATTCTTTTCAGACAGCAGCAGTTTTTTAACGGCGTTTAAAAATCGATGACAACCCCGTGCACGCAAACGCCATTGACCCGGAGACAACTTTTCCCCCTCGATCAAATCTTGCCCCGCGATTTGCGCCGTCACTTTGGTCATAGGCTACTTATCGGAACTAGCCGAAGATTTCCTGAATCACTTTGCGACGATGGTCAAAAATCTTCGAAACATCACCTTCGACAAAGCCACTGCCCCCAAGACGACCCAGGATTCCCAGCGGCAATTTATAAGTCACCGTATCTGTCATCAGCGTCCCGCCTTCCAACGACTCAAATTGGTGCACATGGTGCCACCGGGTGTAGGGTCCCTTGATTTGATTGTCGGTAAATGAATGCGGGGGCGACCAAGTTTCAATTTTGGTTTGCCAGGTGACCGGAACCCCATGAACTTTTAACTTGTAGTCGATGAGGGTCCCTTCTTTGATTCCAACCGTCGAACTTCCCAGAATGTGAAAATTCAAACTGGCCGGAGTCAAACGCTCCAAATTTTTTGCTTCCGCAAAAAACGGAAAAACTTTGTCAATTGGTTTCGGCACAAATTGTTTCGCTTCAAACACGCGATGACCGTCGTTTAAGGATCCCAAAACGGAAGAAAGAGCCCGGTCAATTTCTGCAAACTGAAATTTAAAACCACTCTCCATCAGCCGCTGCGGTGATACCCGTTGGCTGGACAAAATAACTTGGCTCATTTCACCGTAAAGCGCTTTGAGAGCTATCGCCGGCACCCGGGGACTTTTATTTGCCCCTAAAACTTTCGTCATGTTGATTGTAAATTCAGAATTCCGAACGGATTTCGGAGATACAAAGTTATAGACCCCCGAAAGTTCTTTTTCTTCAATCAGGTGCAAAAGACCATTCACCACGTCTTGCAAATGAATCCACGCCATCCACTGCTTGCCAGAACCCACGGCGCTGCCGAGCCCTTTTTGAAAGAGCGAAATCAATTTTGGTAAGCCACCCTCTTGATGATCCAAGATAAATCCAAATCGAGCCACCGCCGTGCGCGCTCCCACAGGACCCGTCAGGGCGAGCTCCTCCCAGTCACGGCAAAGATCAGGCAGGAATCCCTGGCCGGGCGCTGATATTTCGGTCAGTTCTTCTTCGCCACGATCTCCGTAATAACCCACGGCCGAAGCGGAAATAAAATTTTGATAACCGCCCGGCTTTAAACTCTGAATCAAATTTTTCGTTGCTATCAGGCGACTTGAAACCAAACGGGCCTTTCGTTCGGCGGTCCATCGACCGGCGCCCACATTTTCTCCTACCAGATTGACTACGACGTCCCAGGTTTCTTGTGACAATTGCGACACAGATCTTCGACTAATATCACCCTCGATCACTTGGGCCGGGAACGGCAAATTCCTGAGAGCTTTGGCAGCGTCTCGGCTAATG
>JAYUPS010000287.1:0-2794 GCA_043759945.1 Bdellovibrio sp. | reverse complement strand
CCAAGGTTCCGGGTTCTGCGGACCAAAAACTGAACCAGGCACAAGTGACGGAAGCAGACTTTGCAAATCAATCTGCACGACGTCAGGCTTTTTCTCCGCGCATAACTTTGGGCGGCAATAAATTTTATCGCGACCGAGAACTTCAAACGGCGACACCGTTTGGAAATTTAACTCAAGAAAAGACAAGCCGAGGCGATGCCATGCTCGAATTGCGTCAGCCGCTTTATGATTCAGGAAAAATGTTTGCAGCCAGAAATGCAACCAAACAAAATCTTCAGGCGGTGACTTCGCTCCGAGATTACAATCAACAAGCATTGCGGGTGCAGTTTGGTGCTGCGGCCGTCGAGATTTTAATCAAACAGCGGGAGCTTCGCTTTCTGACGGAATCCATCGCAAATTTGAGTGCCCGGCAAAAAGACGTGAGCCGGCTGATCGACAAGGGGCGACAGTCCCGGTCAGATTTACTTAAGCTTGATATTGCACGCGAACGTCTGATCCACGCTCAAAGCGAATTACAGGCTGAAATTAGATCCGCTAAACTCACGTTGGCACAGGCGTTGGGTCTGCCCACGGATTTTGTGATTTTGCCGCCAAAGTCTGTTAGTCAGCTTCCTGAATTTAATCTTAATCCACAGACCGGCGATTTTTCGCATCTTAAGTTTCAGGCCCAAGCGCTCGATGCGCGAAAAGACCAGATCGAAGCTGCAAACGCTCCCGTGATTGATGGTTACCTGCGTCTGGTCGGCACCGAGGGAAGAACGATCACTGCACGCCAGTGGTCGGAGGCCGGGCTTGAACTGCGCTGGGAGCTTTGGGAGGGCGGCGTGCGCAGTTCGAACGCCAGCCAAATTCTAGCCCAGAAAATGGCGCTGCAAACGCAAGAAGCTCTTCTGCTCCGTCAGAAAGCTGCAGCTTTTACCGAAACCGAGTCCAAAGCCCGAGAAAAACTGCGGTGGGTCACGCGGCTCTCTCAACTTTATAAAAAAACGGCTTCTCGTCGGAAAGACGAAGAAAAAAGATACTTTGAAGGCCGGGGGAGCCTGAATGATTTGATCGAGGCCGACAACTTAAACCTTGAGCTTGAGCGGGACAAAGAGGTCACCGGTCTTGGCTTAAATATTGATTGTATGAACCTGCAACTGTGGTCCGGAAATAGTGTATCCTCGGAGTGCGGCTTATAAATAGCGGGAAGACGGGTTAGGGCAATGGCATCGAAACAAGCGAAAATCAAAACTGAAAAACCGATGCGCGAAAGGCTTCTGGCGGCGGCTTTGAAAGAAATTAAATCCGGTGGGGCTCACAATTTAAGTCTCAGAAAAGTGGCTAAACAGGCCGGTTGCACCCCGATGGCGACTTACCGGCATTTTCTTTCCAAAGAAGCGCTGATCGCCGAAATCGCGCGCGAGGGCTTTCTTCATTTGCAATCCGAAATGAAGCTGGCGATGGCCGCGCAATCCGAAAGCGCCCTTTTGCAAATCGAAGCTGTCGGTCAGCGCTATATTCACATGGCGATGAAGCGGCCCGAGCATTTGCTGATGATGTTTGGCGGTTTTATCAAAGACCACAATCAGTTCTCAGATTTAAAAGCCGCCGGCGACAGTGCGTTTTTTTCGCTCGTGGATCTGATGAAGCATTGCCAAACGGAAAAAGTACTTCCCAAAGCGGATCCCGTTAAACAGGCTATCAGCGCCTGGTCAATCGTTCATGGCTTTGCGATGCTCATGCTCAACGGAAATCTTGAGTTTCTTGGGATCAATATGAAAAATTACGAAAGCCAGTCTAATTTTCTGACCAAAGCCGTTCTTCAAGGACTCAGAAATCAAAAAGACGTGGAAATGTAATCTTCGAGCTTATCAAAGGATCCTGTCCAGCCTTGAGTCATGCCGCTCTTAGCTCCGCTAAAGGTTTCGTGTTCGACCGGAGTAGCGTTACCAAAAACTTCCCACTGGAGTGTTACGCGTGTCTGTGAAGAGTCTTCTTTGTGAAACGTGACGGTTGTTTTCATCGTTTCGGGCCAGGTCGGGGCCATCGGGTGTCGTGAAATTTTCTCGTCTTTATCCACAAACACTTGCGTGTAGACCAATCGGTTCGGCTTTGTCATCTCCAGGTATTTGGCTTTTCCAAACATCGTCATTCCATTGCCGGTCATCTCGTAAACCGCTTCGCCGCCCGGGCGAATATCCGCACGGATGTATTTTCCGGTAAAGCCTGCGGGTGCGGTCCAATTCATGACGAGCTTTGGATTGGTCCAAAGTTCGTACATCTTTTCAAGATCCACATTGAAAGACCGATTGATGACAAAGATTTCCTTGCTTGATGATTCTTTTTCTAGAAATTCTGCCAAGCGATCCCAGGTCGACTCTCCGCCGACTTTTTTGATGTATTTGTTAGTTTCAACTGCGACTTCGGCCGTGGCAAAAGCCATGGTCATTTCCATTTTGGTTTTACTTTCTAGCTCAGTAAACAGAACCGTGACTCGAAACATGGGCGGTTTGTCTTCGAATCCTCCGTGGTCGTAGACCAAGCGCTTGCCGGGATCGACCTCCAGAAATTTTGTATGATTGGGGTAATCTACTCCGTCAGGACCGTGCATGGTGTAGAGCCAATCTCCGGCGGTTCGAACATCTTTGCGTTTTGTTGTTAAAGTGAAGCCACGAGGTCCCCACCACTGGGATACTTTGGTGGTATCGACCCAGGCCGCCCAAAACTTCATTTTAATTCAAGACAGGAAAACATCATGACATCAAAAACTAAACCAAACGAGATTGCGATCACCCGAATTTACAATGCCAAA
>JAYUPS010000286.1:0-2814 GCA_043759945.1 Bdellovibrio sp. | reverse complement strand
AACCAGATCAGCATGAGCAAAGTCAGGAAACGAAACTCCAATAAATATAATAAGCAATAAAACAACGAGCGCTTTTTTGTTTTGCATTTGCAGTCCTTCTTAAAAAAAGAATGGAACTCAAATGGTCGAAGCAAATAATCTTTTTAAAAAACCTAGGCCGCTTCTTCTAGCGCCACTGGATCAGGAAGGTGAACAGAAAACGCCGACGGCTCGGGATGAACGTTGATGTAGACCGACTTTTCAAGCAGATCGAAATTGATCTGGATGACTCCCTGAACGGTGTCGATGACTCCGTTTCCGACGATGTTCCAATAGTATTTATTCTTTGCGTTCACGTTCTTATTCGGCTCGCGAGTCATAACCAAATACCGAGCAGAATCATTTCGGTTTTGGATCATGTAGAATCGCTCGTTTAAAAACATCCACAGACGGATCGTAAAAGTTTGCTGACCGTCTTTAAGATAAGCCATGCCGACACTTTTTTCTTTTCGAATTTGCCCTTGGCTATCCATCTCGCCTTGGAAAACTTGAAATCGAAAAAATTGTGCAGACTCGTTTTGACTGGTAACTTCGTTCTGTTTTTGCATAAGACCCCTTTTTTTATTGATTAACTTGCTACTGGTACGTTTTGCGCTCGACTGAACTTTTCAAAACCATCTCGCAATTGCTGAATCGAATCCTCAATAAGCCGGTCTGCTTGGTCCCAACTAACTTCGAGAAGCCCTGCGATTTCTTGAATCGTCAGATTTTCCCAGAACCGAAGCTGAATCGCGATCCGAGCTTGCCGCGATAGAGTCGGCAGCAGGATTCTTAACAGACTGATATTCGCATCCGTTCGATAGTCCGACTGAGCGAGTGATGTGCCACCCATGCTAAAGTCTCCATGATGGATTGCGATGATCACGCTCGTGTCTAAACTCGTTTCTGAATTCAAGCCTTCGCCAAGTTTCCAGGCTCTCTGAGCCATTGCTCGGGCGATCAAAAATGCTTCCCATTTTGCCGAGTACATTTTTAATCCAAGTCTTTTGCGACGAGGGCTTCACGATTGAAAAAGTTGGCTCTTGATCGTTTTCCATTTTTAAAGCGGTGTTGTTCATTTTTATTCCTTCCGTTTGTTGGGTTCTTGACTGGCGATTTGTTTCCAGTGGCTTCAACCGGCGAGATCAAATTCGTCTTCAGATTCTTCGTTCTGTTCGACATCGATCTTCAACATTTCGCGCTGAACGGCGATAGCCTTGTAAGCAGCAGACTGCGTGTCTTCGTAGTAGTCCTCGAAGTAAAGGCAGTTCGGGCAATGGCTATAAGTCGCCAAAGTTTCGAAAGAACGAGATCCGCAGCGGGGGCATTCACAGTTTGAGTCCATAAAGTTTCCTCCTTCGTTGGTAGAAGAGGAACTGCGACGCGCGTCCCTCTTACCATTATAAATTGCAAGAAGTTGCGCACTTGGCACGACGGCGCTAAATAATTAAATTTACTTATGAAATCGGAAATGTTGTTTTCGGCAACTTTCGAAAAAGTTCGCCTGGGAGAACTCGAGTTCGCGGTGAAGAACTCACGACTGGCGACTCCGGTCGCGGCGACGGAGGAAGTGCCGGAGTCGTAATCGAACTTTGGTTTTCGTTAATAAAGTCCGCTATAGCGAACTGCTCCGAAGAAGTCGCAGCCAGATGCTTTATCGCTACTCTTGGAGGTGTGAAAACGGACACTAGAAGTAATGGCACTTCGATCCACCAATGGCGAGGTCTTGAAATCCGGGCTTATTTCGCTTCGAGCTTGGCCGGCCTTTTGCGAGATTTGATGACCACCGAGGCGCACCGCAAACCTTGCTTTGTGTACACCCGGACTTTTCTTTGCTACTTTCACAACTTCAAAGAAAGGGCCGACCGTGGGTAAGTTAAATTCAATCCTCCTCGTTTTTGCGGCCTCATTATTTTTTACGGGATGTGCAAGTTTTCGGGAGAAAAGTATGACCTTAAGCGAACCTTCATTGGCTTTCGAAAAAAGTATTATAGCGGCTGGACTTTCAAATATTGAAACCGGATACATCGAAAACAATTTGTTTGGAACTACCGGAGAAAGTCTCGACGAGAATGGAATTCGGAATAGAAAGATTAAAGTTTTCTTTTTCTTGAAAAAGGCCAACAGAGAAAATGCGCCGTATTTAATCTTCCTCAATGGCGGGCCGGGGTTTGCCATTACGGATATGTTCTTGCCCAACAGGTATGATTCGTTTTTATCCGACTACAATGTCGTTTTTTTTGACCAACGCGGAAACGGGCTCTCTGCACGACCCACGAATGAGGTTGCTGAATTAAGGTATTTTTCTGCAAAGTATATCGTTAATGATGCTGAAAAAATTCGCGAACGGCTGTTGGGTCCAGGTTCTCAATGGATCGTCTTTGGGCAAAGTTATGGCGGCGTTGTCGCGCGGAAGTACATTGAATACGCGCCCTCATCGATCAAACGAGTTATCACGCACGGAAGCGCCAAGTACAATGCGGTCGAAGAGGCTATCGCCATGGAAATCGCGACCCTGAGCCGGTCTAATGCGTATTTTTCCAAGTATCCCGACGACAAAGAAAAAATTGAAAAGATCAAAAAAGAACTTTCCGACGCTGACCAAATCCAGTCGGAGTCCTTATCAGTCAAAAATCAGGGAATAGTCCATATTTTGGCCGTCCTCTTCTCAATCAAGTCCGATGACGACTTTCACAAATTCGTTCAGGGGATCGATTCTTCAAACTTGAAGCAGTCATATTTAGCCGCGATAAGTCCATTTGCACAGCTCATTCTCAAGGGCGGCTAAATATGACT
>JAYUPS010000285.1:0-7200 GCA_043759945.1 Bdellovibrio sp. | reverse complement strand
AAAAGACTGAGGCAATTATGGATAAAAATCTTAATCAACTGGTATACTACTCAGGCCTTACTGCTGACGAGTTACTTCTTGTTGGTCAGTACCCGTCGGAGGCCTTAAGGGCTTATGAACTAAAGAGTAAGGCCGAATCGGCTGTTGCTCAACATTTCAGAGTTGATCGAACTAATTCGGAAAGTGATGCGTTTAGACATTTTGTTTGGGCTGGGCTACTTCGACAAGAATTGGGTAGGGATTTAGCGCAAAAGTTTTTAGATGCGCACGAAGCTGGATCTGAATTTAATGACGCTAGCAGTAAAATGGATAGGGAAAATAATAGTCTGGGTATCAAAGAGTCAGAAAAATTAATCCGAGAGAAACAATTGTCGGAAGAAGTAATCGTGAATAAAGCAATTGAAGCTTTAAAAGCACAAAAACTTACAGTCTTAAAACCGGGAAATGTTTTTATTGATCGGAGTAAAAAGTGAAAAGATCTACAGGAATTGCTGCCGTTTTAATAATTTCCTTGGCCTCGCTGTGTGCCGTAGGATTGATAAAACTTAAATCTAATGCAATTGGCTCAACCTTGAGTGTTTCCGAAGCTGAAGTGAAATTCGGGAAAGAAGCTTTTGAAAAAGAATCTTTTAAGACCAGCTCTACGGCATCACGTGGGAAAATGGCTGCTGATCTTATAAAAAGAAAGGCATTCATTAACTTAAGTTTTGCCGATGTAAAAAAAGACTTAGGAGAATACACAGGATATTTTTGGAATGATCAAATTCCAACCTACGTTCTGAACGAAGGAACCGAAGCAAATTCGGATGTTTGGCAATTAGTATTTCTTCCGGGAAAAGATGGTCGGGTATCCGAACTAATTATTAATAAAAATTGCTGTGATAAAAGACGTTAATTCTTATTGGATCAATCTCGAATTCACCAGATCCTGGACGACGGCGGGATCTGCCAAAGTCGAAATATCTCCCAATTGATCGGGAGCGTTCTCTGCAATTTTCCGAAGTATACGACGCATGATTTTTCCCGAGCGGGTCTTGGGCAGGCTCGGGGCCCACTGCAAAAAATCGGGTTTGGCAATCGGACTAAGATCTTTGGCAATCCAAGAAATTAATTCGCGCCGAAGTTCCTCGCTGGGATTCACGTTCGCATTTAAAGTGACGTAGGCATAAATTCCTTGGCCCTTTATATCATGGGGAAATCCGACAACGGCCGCTTCGGCAACTTTGGGATGAGCGACAAAGGCACTTTCGATCTCGGCCGTTCCCAACCGATGACCAGAAACATTTAAGACATCATCGACCCTGCCGGTGATCCAATAATATCCGTCTTTGTCGCGTCGGCTGCCATCCCCAGTAAAATATTTTCCGGGGTAAGCTGCAAAATAAGTTTCTTCGAAACGTTTGTGATCTTTGTAGACCGTGCGCAATTGTCCGGGCCAAGAATCTTTTAAGACCAGCAAACCCTCGGCTTCGCCCTCGAGCACTTGGCCTTCGGGGTTTATTATTTCGGGCTGAACTCCGAAAAAGGGCTTGGTGGCTGAACCCGGCTTTTGATCAATAGCTCCCGGAAGCGGAGAAATTAGAATGCCCCCAGTTTCGGTTTGCCACCAAGTGTCCACGATGGGGCATCTCTCATCCCCGACGACTTTGTAATACCAAAGCCAAGCTTCAGGGTTGATCGGTTCGCCAACGCTTCCCAAAACACGCAACGACTTTCGCGAAGTTTCTTTCACCGCGGTATCGCCCTCACGCATCAGGGCCCGCAGGGCGGTGGGCGCGGTGTAGAATATAGAAACTTGGTGCTTGTCGATCACTTCCCAAAACCTGGAGCACGTTGGGTAATTGGGAACTCCCTCGAACAAAAGCGTGGTCGCGCAATTTGAAAGAGGTCCGTAGACGATATAGCTGTGACCGGTAATCCAACCCACGTCGGCCGTACACCAGTAAATGTCCTGGGGTCGATAATCGAAAATCATTTCGTGAGTGAACGAGGCATAAAGCAAATACCCCGCCGTCGTGTGCAGGACCCCCTTCGGCTTTCCGGTGGAACCCGAAGTATAAAGAATAAAGAGCGGATCTTCGGCATCCATTTTTTCTGGTTCGCAAGTTGCTTCGACTTTGGATTTCTCGTCATTCCACCAAAGATCGCGTCCCGGCACCCAACTGATTTGCTCATCGCAAGTTTTAACGACGAGTACTTTTTTAACGAGATCGGTTTTGGTAAGAGCTTCGTCGACATTTTTTTTAAGTGGAATTTTTTTACCGGCTCGTCGTCCAACATCGGCCGTGATTACAAATGTGGATTCACAATCTTTCACGCGATCCAGAATGGAGTGCGGGGAAAACCCGCCAAAAATCACCGAATGGATCGCGCCGATGCGCGCGCACGCCAGCATCGCAAAAGTCGCTTCGGGAATCATGGGCATGTAGATGGTGACCCGATCTCCCTTTTTAACGCCCTCGCGTTTTAAAATATTGGCCATGCGGCAGACTTCGTCGTGCAATTCTTTGTAAGAAATATTTCGTGAGGGGATTTTGGGATCATCGGCCTCCCAAATAAAAGCCGTTCTCGCTGAATTTTTTTCCAGATGGCGATCGATGCAATTGTAACTGACGTTGAGCTTTGCGCCCTCGAACCATTGAATTGAGACCGGTGATTTAAACGAGGTGTTTTTTACTCTCTTCCATTTTTCAATCCAGCTCAGTCTTTCGGCTTGTGTTGCCCAAAAAGTTTCGGGGTCTTGGATTGATTCCTGATACATTCTGTCAAAATCCGCCGCTTTGATTTTCGCTTTGGATTCAATCTCTGGTTTGACCTTGATCAGCTCCATAAAAAAAGCCCCCTAATTCCCGCACATCACCGCCCCTAGCCGGGCGCACCTAGCCGGTCGATGTCTTTGAATTAGAAGGCATTCATCACAAAATAACAACCGAGTTGACTCGGTGTGCTTGGAATTTCGGAGCCTGGCACCTAATCGACGTCTTTGTAGTCCGCGTCGATCACGTCATCGCCTTTTTTAGAGTCCGCCGAACCCTTGGCTCCCCCAGGATTTGTGACCTCATCCTGGATATTGCCTGGTCCACCCGCTTGGGCCCCCGCGTTTTTATAAAGCTCCGCGGTGATTTTGTGGGACGTGGTTTGCAAAGTCTCCAGCGCGGATTTTAGTTGATCGGCACTGGCTTCTTTGTTCTCCAAAACTTTTTTCGCCTCCTCAATTGCTGCTTGCACAGTGGTCTTGTCGGCTTCGGGAAGCGTGGCGTTTTCCTTAACAAGTTTTTCAGTTTGGTAAACCAAATTGTCCAAGTTGTTTCGAGCGCTTGCTGCTTGTTGCTTTTCTTCGTCGTCTTTTTTGTGAGCTTCCGCATCCGAAACCGCGCGCTTAATTTCTTCTTCGTTCAAACCCGACTGGGCCGTAATTTTGATCGCCTGAGTTTTACCGGAAGATTTGTCATTCGCCGACACGTTCAAGATTCCGTTAGCATCGATATCAAACGTCACTTCCACTTGCGGGGTTCCACGCGGTGCTGGTGGGATTCCCATCAGCTCAAAACGGCCCAATGTTTTGTTGTCCGAGGCCATCTTGCGCTCTCCTTGAAGAACGTGGATGTCGACCGCGGGTTGATTGTCTGCGGCGGTCGAAAACACTTGGGATTTTTTCGAAGGGATGGTCGTGTTTCTTTCGATCAACACGGTCATCACACCACCCATGGTTTCAATTCCAAGCGACAGCGGAGTTACGTCGAGCAACAAAACGTCTTTGACGTCTCCGGCTAAGACCCCACCTTGAACGGCCGCACCAATTGCGACCACTTCATCGGGATTGACGGTTCGATTGGGTTCTTTACCAAAGAAATCTTTGACGGCTTTTTGAATGGCCGGAACCCGTGTCGATCCCCCCACCAGAACGACTTCGTCAATCTCGGTCACTTTAAGACCGGAATCGGCGATCGCTTTTTTGCAAGGTTCGATGGATCTTTTAACCAGGTCATCTATCATTTGTTCAAATTTAGCTCGGGTCAGTTTCATCTGCAGATGTTTTGGTCCAGAAGCATCTGCCGTCACGAACGGCAGATTAATTTCGGTTTCTTGCGATGACGACAGTTCAATTTTGGCTTTTTCTGCGGCCTCTTTCAATCGCTGCAGGGCCATCTTGTCGGTTTTTAAGTCAATGCCCTGATCTTTTTTAAATTCAGAGATCATCCACTCTAAGATACGAATGTCGAAGTTATCTCCACCCAAGTGCGTGTCCCCGTTGGTAGCTTTGACTTCAACGACGTTGTCGCCGACTTCCAGAACCGAGATATCAAAGGTTCCTCCGCCGAAATCATAGATGACAATTTTTTGTTCTTTCTTTTTATCCAAACCGTAAGCCAATGCCGCAGCTGTTGGCTCATTGATAATACGTTTTACGTCCAGACCCGCAATACGTCCGGCATCCTTGGTGGCCTGACGTTGCGAATCGTTAAAGTAAGCGGGCACCGTGATCACGGCTTCCGTAACCGGTTCGCCCAAATAATCTTCAGCAACTTTTTTAAGTTTGGTTAAAACAGCGGCGCCGATTTCTTCGGGACTTACAGTTTTTCCGCCTTGAATTTTAAAAGCGGTGTCGTTGCCTTTTTCGACCACGTTGTAAGGAACGAGCTTGTTTTCTTCGGCCGTTTCAGAAAAACGGCGGCCGATAAAACGTTTCGCAGAATAAATTGTGTTTTCTGGATTGGTAACAGCTTGGCGTTTGGCGATCTGGCCAACCAGGCGGTCTCCGTCTTTGGTGAAAGCCACCACCGAAGGCGTCGTGCGCGCGCCTTCTTCGTTCACTAAAACTTTGGGCTCACCGCCCTCCATTATTGCTACGCAAGAGTTGGTAGTTCCTAAGTCGATTCCAATAATTTTACCCATGTCTAGACCTCCACATAAAGGTAATGTGGGTTGCCGGGGGGATCCGTCAAGTTGGGAAACAAAGGATTACTTTTTCTTTCCCTTGGAAAACATTCCGCCCAAAATGCCGCCAGACTCACCACCGACGGGAATCCCTCTCTTTTCAGCTATTTGCCGAAGCAGATTTTCTTCCTCTTTGGACACAGACTTTGGGAAGGCCACATTCATCTGATAGTAAAGATCACCCCGACGAGAGCCCCGCAGTGAGGGGATGCCCTCGCCCGCCATTTTCAAACGGTCACCCGCTGTTGTGCCGCGGGGAATCACGAGTTTCTTTTTGTTAATAACCGTATCGACTTCGATCTCTGCTCCCAAAACGGCTTGCAAATAATCGACTTCAATTTCGCCGAACAAATCTTCGTCTTCCCGTTGAAACCGAGTGTCCTGTTTCACCGCAACTTCGACAAATAAATCACCCGCCGGTCCGCCGCGGTATCCGCCCTCACCCTCGCCGGTGACCCGAAGCCGTGTTCCCGTATCAACGCCCGGAGGAATCGTCAGACGAATTTTTCGCGGCTGTTTTTGTCGACCTTTTCCCCGGCAAGTTTTGCACGGAGATTGAACAAGACTACCCTCGCCCTGGCATTGCGGGCAGGCTGCTGCCATCGAGAAAAATCCCTGCTGCCGCACCACTTGTCCACGTCCCCCGCAGGTGGTGCAGGTCACCGGGGAAGTGCCCTTTTCAGCGCGAGTTCCGTTGCAATTGCCGCAGTTGCCTTCGGTTTCAAATTCGATTTCCCGCTCCACACCCTCGATCACTTCTTTGAGTGCAATCTCGGTCACGTAACGCAGATCCGCCCCCCGGCGAACGGCGCTGCGACTTTGTTGGCGTCCACCGGCCTGCCCAAAAAAATCGCCAAAAATATCCGAGAAATGACTAAAAATATCTTCGGCATCGGTGAATCCACCGCCGCCCCCTTGGGCGAAAGCCTGATGACCAAAACGATCATACTTTGCACGCTTTTCGGCATCGCTCAAAACTTCGTACGCCGAGGCGCACTCTTTAAACATCTCTTCGGCTTCTTTATTTCCGGGATTTTTATCGGGATGGTACTTCATCGCCATTTGACGATAAGCTTTTTTGATTGAGTCTCCGTCGGCGGTTTTATTTACGCCCAGGACCTCGTAGAAATCTCTTTTGGTGGCCATGAAGTGAAAATGAGATTTGTGCTACTACTTGTCAAGCACTTGTCAGGGGGAAGGTGGCTGCGAAAGTTTTTTGCGCATGCCTTCGACAATATTTGGATCTAATTCCGTCTGCTCCATTTCATGCAGCAGGCGCTCGGCCATTTCACGTTGGCCACTTTCGGTATAGAGTCGCGTGGAAAGCATATAAACCCAGTCGGGAGCTCCATTGCGGGCGGCTTGCTCCATTAAACGACCGGCTTTGGCTTTGTCTTTCTCTTCGTAGAGCGCGTGGTAGGCCGCTTTGTAGACAATGATCCAATCGGTTGGCAAGCGCAGGATTGCTTTTTCGAAGAGCTTAGAGGCGCCAACGACATCGGATACCACCACAGTTAGTGCCATTCCCCCTGCAGAATACGCAATTCTAAAATTAGGAGAAAGATCAGTTATTAAATCCAAAGTTTGGGCGAGCCACCCATTTCCTTTACATTGGTTCACTTTGATCACTTGTTCACAGTAGTTAAAGTCTTGAATCGATCGAATCCATAAAAGGTCAGCAAGAGCTTCACGATATCCAAACGTAAAATACTGTATTGATAACGGCGGAGCTACCAGCTCACGATCTCGATCCCTATTTTCAATAAAAATAGGCCGGGTAGTGCCCAGCCCAAAAACCATCAACCCAAAAAATAAAATCTGAAATATATTAGTTCGTGCCATCCTGGGTATTTTGAAGAAGTTTGTTTTCGTTAATTGTCCATCGGTCAGTAACTCCTCCCGATGCAATCGATCCCTCTGCAGCAGCAATAAATGTTTGAAAAGCAGGGCCTGCAGGGGCAACGGCACCAGTGGGATTGGCCGGAGGCACAACACCGTTGTTACCAAGTTTCGTTCTGCAAAGTACACCGGCAGCACAAAGCTCATTTGTTGACGCTGTTGCAGCAGGGTAAGCTCGAACTGGCGTTACTGCGGTTGTCCAGTTTGGGTGTCCAGTTGTAGCACCTGCAGCCCAGCCCATGTTGTACCTTAAGTCCCCTTCAGGACGGTAGCCCATGGCAGTCAAACTCGATGTGTAGCCTTGAAACTCGACAAAGAAGTTTTTATTAAAAGTATAAATCGAGCTCAAATTTACTTGAGCTT
>JAYUPS010000284.1:0-2834 GCA_043759945.1 Bdellovibrio sp. | reverse complement strand
ATTGTTGGCCCGTCAGGTAAAATCCACCAGCCGAGGCATTCGATCCCACGGCATTGCTGTAATGAACGGCTTTTAAAATAGAATTGCGTTTAGGGTTGTAAGAGACCTTGGTATTGGTGCGGGCCGTGTTGCCATACCGCCCATGGGCTACGCGCAAAGTTTGAAGTTTGCGATTCTTAAGGTCGAAAATAAAGAGCCGCGGCAGGTTGGATGTTTTTGTATAGTCGATGATTGTTATCGTCTGTTGATTGGTTATTTTAATTTCAGAATTAATGTTGCAGCGGAAATCCATCCCCGAAGTTGGCTTCGGCGCAAAGGTCGCAGATCCGTGGGATCTTAGAAAACAACGCAGGTGTTGCAGCGCTTTTAAAGTACCTCCGGCCCGAGTGTAGGCCCCGCTTAAAGCGGCTAAGCTCTGGTCCATTTCATCGGTTTCCGCTAAAGCCGGGGCACCAAAAGACAGGATGAAAAACAAAATTGATTTCATCCCCCAAGTTTCACTCAAACCCGAACAAAAGGGGGGTCCAGTTTATAAAAACAACAGGGCTAGGCATCTGCAAAGTTAGGAACTTTGACCTTCGTCGCACGGACCAGCTATAAGACTCAGCAACCCCTCTAGGAGACACGAAAATGAAAAAAATGATTTTGGTATTGGCTCTGACCCTGACTGCAATCCCCGCCTTTTCTTATCAATGTGACATCGAGCCGATCAAAGGAAAATATGGCGTTCGCCAACTCCGTGCCAGCGGATGGGTGTTTCTGACCCAAGGGCAATCTTATCAAGACGCCGAAAACAGTTTGGTGGATTTACGTGCTGGGGAACAGTGCGATTAGTATTCCGAAGACTAAAAAAACGCCACTCGCAAAAATCCGAATCCATTGCATGGGAATTTTTGCGAGCAAGGCCTGACCCAAGAAAATAGCTAAAGAATTTGAAGCGAGCATCCCAAGGGTGGTGCCCAGGGTTACGAGAACGACCTCGGTCGCATACCGCGCACCCAGGGCTATTGTTGCCAATTGTGTTTTGTCCCCCATCTCGGCCAGAAAAAATGCAATAAGGGTTGTCATAAAGGCCCCCAGGCTCGATTTTGATTTTAGCTCTTCTTCTTTGTCGGGAACTAAAATCCAAAGCGCAAACGCCAGGAACGAAATCACCAAACCCCAACGAACATATTCGGGATTTAAATTGGCAGAAACCCAAGCACCCGCCACCGCCGAAAGGGCATGATTTAAGAGTGTGGCGATAAAAATTCCGAGCAAGATCGTCCACGGTTTTTTAAATCGGACAACCAAGACGAGGGCCAACAACTGGGTTTTGTCGCCCATCTCGGCTAAAAAAACGAGCAGGAGTGAATTTACGAAAACATCAATATTCACGGGAAGGAGCCACTCAAGATAAAGAAATTGGAGTAATCGGCAGAACCGGTATTCCTCCACGGAAGGACCGTTCCCTTGGGAATAAAGCATTTTGCAAATGCTCCGTAGCCATGGATTAAAGAAGATCTGACCCTTAATTCAGGAAACAATTTCTTATCCAGCTCCATGGACGTACTTTACACCAGAATTTGGTCTGCGCGACTGGATTTGAACCAGCGACCTCTTGCACCCCAAGCAAGTGCTCTACCAAGCTGAGCCACGCGCAGATCGGATGACGGGCTACACGAATAGATTCTTGAGCTGCCTTAAGTCAATCAGCAAATGGTCCACGCGCTCTTCGAACGTGTTCATTTTCTGGGTCACCTGGGACCAATCTTTTTCTTTTTGGACTTCTTTTTTGACGACAGATTTTAAATCGCGCAACGCCGCGCGGGCTCCTTCGATCGAGAAACGATCGCGGTGCAAAAGTTTACGAATTAGAAACGCATTCTCCACATTTTTTTTAGTGTAGTAACGTTGGTTGTTAGCCGCTTTTTTAGGCTTCAACATCTCAAATTCGGTTTCCCAGTAACGGAGCACGTAGGCCTTAATTCCTAAAAGATCGGCCACGTCTCCAATTTTAAAACCCATCTTATCCGGAATTTTGGTCAATTCTCGCAAGAGCTCTTCATCCACCAGCGCGGCTGGCAGACTTAAGTGTCCCGATTCTGGAATGACCTGAGCAGGTTCCAGATCCGGTGAAGACATTTCCAAATCCTCAATCACGGGCATATCGTCTGTCGCCGTGGGTTTTTTGTCCAGATTGGTTGAATTGTCTTTAAAGGTCAGAGGCACCTGAAAAGTTTTTTCAGTCGTTGTCATCTTCTTCTTCCTTGCCGACCAAGTGAGCGTACTCTTCCCCGTTCAACATGGCTTTTAGAACCTGACTTGGTCGAAAAGTCAGAACCCGCCGCGCACTAATTTTAATTTGTTCCCCGGTTTGGGGGTTGCGGCCGACGCGCTCGTGTTTTCCGCGCACCACAAAATTACCGAAGCCTGAAATTTTAACTTTTTCGCCCTCGGTCAGTACGCCCTTCAGAGAATCAAAAACCATCTCTACCAACTCAGAAGCTTCTTTTTTAGAAAAGCCCATTTTGTCGTAAACCTTCTCGACGATATCAGCCTTCGTCACAGTGGATTTCCCGATGTTTTGACCAGCCATGGTGTGCACCTCGAATAAAATCGTAGCAAGTGCCCTAAAACAATCAAGTTTTTAAAACTCTTAATTCTTTTTAGCTGTTTTTATCTTGGATTCAGTCCCCATTTTTGTTTCACCGAGTCGAGAATTTTGGTCATCCGCTCCTGGACCAAAGTCTCTTGCAGTGTTCCATTTCGATCTTGAAATACAAATCGGAACGACACCGAACGCTCCCCCCGAGCCATCACGTCGCTGGCGAAGACATCAAAGACCTCTGAAT
>JAYUPS010000283.1:0-7216 GCA_043759945.1 Bdellovibrio sp. | reverse complement strand
TTTTGGCTAACGTGCAGTTCGTTCAGGGAGCTTTTCATGCCCTTTTTGGCAATCAGGATGTATTTGTTGGTCGGCAGTTTCACGAAGACATCCGTGGGCAAAGGCAAGCCCGGCAGAAATTCATCTTTGTGAACGGCGACCAAATCTTCGCTTTCGCTCACCAGTTCCTGGAGTATTCTCTGAGATTCAGAGTCTAATTTTGTAGCGACACCCACTGCATCCTCCCGGGGATTAACATCCTGTTAGTCTTCAATTCGGTTTGGGATCACTGGTAATTAAGCGATAATATCAAGTTCGTTTTGTTCGGAGACACCTTCTAAATCTTTTCATAGCTAAATCCAAGGTGATCATTTAAAAGCAGCCATGCAATTATTTGCTAGGGCTATAAAAACGACTCAATTTGAAGCCAATCAAAATCTTCAGAGTTTTATAATTGAGTCTTTGAAAAACATCGCGGTGACCGACGGATCCGTGCTCGCGATCACCTCTAAAATTGTTTCGCTGGCGGAAAATCAACTGGTGCCCAGTGCGGGAATTAATCGCCAAGCTCTGATCTTAAGCGAGGCCGATCAAATTCTGGGTCAAGTGGCACATAACCACACCATGACTTTAAAACATGGTTTATTGATCCCGGGCGCGGGAATAGATTCTTCGAATTCGCGTTTTGAGGACTACATTCTTTATCCGAAAGATCCGTGGGAGAGCGCGAAAAATATCGGCAAAGCTCTCCGCGCGCACTTTGGACTTTCCAACTTGGGCGTCCTGCTCACGGACTCTCACTCGGTTCCTTTGCGCCGGGGTGTGGTCGGAATTTCTCTGGCGCACTGGGGCTTTCGCGGGGTGCGAGACTGTATCGGAAAGCCTGATCTTTTTGGCAGGCCACTTAAGTTCACGAAACAAAACCTGGCCGACGGCCTGGCGGGCTTGGCCGTATTTTTAATGGGCGAGGCCGACGAGTGTCAGCCCCTGGCTTTAATTTCAAATCTTGAATTGGAATTCATTGATTCGGCAGACCGCCAAGATTTATTGGTCCGCCCAGAAGATGACTTGTACTTGCAGCTCTTAAAAAAACGAGATGTTTAGGGCCTGAGCGGTTTCTTTGACTCCCTGGTAACCTTGGTCGTACCAAGTCCACCAAGCCAAAACCATAATATTGTGGCCTAAGAAAATGAAAAAATGGCTCCACATTTCGACGCGATCGGAGCGCTTCGACATGTACCGGTACCAATGCAGGCCCTCGTCCACGATCGAATAAAAAACGCTGAGCAAGATTAAGATCAGCGCGGGAATGCGCAAAAAAACTGGGTAGTGATAAGCTAAAGTCAGAAGAAAAATACTCGTCACGCCAGCAAAAATAGTCATGTGATGAACCAGGGCTTCCCCTTTTTCATTCAAGTATTCTTTGTAAACCGTGCGGTGTCCGATGGTATCAAAAGAAATTGCGGCCGCAAAAATAAAGATCCCGATAGGGATATTCCAGACATAAGCCGGATAAGTGACGCCGTTCAGTGCGCCCCCGACTAAAAAAGCCGTCACAGACCCAAACAGGCCCAACATCATGCCAACCCAGCCCACGTAGACGAGCCAGTCTGTTTTATCAAAAGTGCTTACTCGAGACGCGTAGATGACCGTGTCTTTCCAAAAGGAATTGGTGGAAGCTTGCGTATTCATGATTTGCTCCAGGTGTGTTCAATGGGTTGAGGAGTCCAAGACTTTTCGGCCACCAGTCGGGAAATGACCAAACGGAAACTTTCGACCACGGCCAATACTATTTTTTCAAATAAAGTAACAAAACAGCGACGATGCCAGGCCAAGCTCTTGCGACTCAAGACCTTGTGGCCGATGCGGCTGTAAACGGCGCTGGCGATTCCGCAAGCAAGGGCGGCTTTGGGAGACAGGTATCGCAGACCCTCTCGACCGTGGTCGTAATTTATTTGCGCTTCCTGAACCAATTGCTCCGCCCACACGGCCCAGAAGGCCTGTCCTCGGGGACTGGCGAAGTCTCGGGGATCGACATCGGCTGCGCGAAGCCATTGCATCGGAATGTAGATACGACCCATTTTCCAGTCGTCCAAAACATCGCGAGAAATATTTGTGAGCTGCATGGCAGAGCCCAGGCTCACGGCATGGTCCAGGGCCTTTTCGTGGCTAACGCCCATGATATGACACATCATCAGGCCCACCACTCCCGCGACGCAGTAGCAGTACTCTTGGAGCTCATCCATAGTTTCGTACTTGCGACCCTCGACATCCATGCGCATTCCGCGCAGCAAATCGAAAGGGTATTTGTGCGGGATTTTAAATTCCTGGCAAACCAGACGTAAACCCTCCAGGTGAGGATTCAAAATTTGATCTTTAGCACCTAAGGCTTCGGTCACTTCTTTTTCTAAATTTTGCAAAGCAGTCTGGTGATCTTCGGCGTGATCAATTTGATCGTCACAGTAACGGCAAAAACTATAGAGCAGCCAGGCTCCGGCCCGCTCCCGGGGCGACAGAAAAAAACTGGCAAAGGCAAAGCTCTTCGAGCCCTTTTTTATTTGCTCACAACTAAAGGCGACCAAGTCGCTCTGGCGGTTGAAGTTCAAGTCAGATCCTGGAGCACAAGTCCCGCAGTCGCTTTGCCAGAATTCACGACGCCGGGAACGCCCGCGCCCGGGTGCGTCCCGGCTCCCGCAAAGTACAAGCCCTTGATTTTTGGATCTCGGTTGTGCAAGCGAAAGTAAGCGCTCTGAATCAAGGTCGGTTCCAAACTAAAAGCCGCGCCCAAATGGGAATTCAGTTCCGTTTTAAAGTCTTGGGGAGTGAAGATGCGCTGGGTAACTAAAGAGGCTTTCAAGCCCGGCATGTATTTTTGCTCCAAATAATCAAAAATCTTATTGGCATAAATCGGTCCCTCTTTGGTCCAATCAATATCCAGTTTTCCCAGGTGGGCCACGGGCGCCAGAACGTAGAAAGATTCACACCCTTCGGGTGCGAGCTGAGGATCCGTCTTGCTCGGGGCGTGCAAGTAGAGCGAGAAATCCTCGGGCAAAGTTCCCTTGGTAAAAATATCATCCAGCAAACCCTTGTAACGGGGGCCAAAAATCACATTGTGATGAGAGATATTGTCCCATTTCCGGTTGGTCCCAAAATAAATGACGACCAAAGAATTTGAATAAGACATTTTTTCGAGCTTGCGCGCTTTGGCTTGGGCCGCAGGATTTGTTTTCAGCAGATCTTTGTAGGTGTGATGGACGTCGCCGTTGCTGACAATAGCGTCGCAATGAAAGACCTCTCCCGATTTGGTGCGAATACCGGTCACAACAGATTTTACTCCCAATTTTTCGCCGGTTAAAATTTGTTCGATTTCGGCATTGTAGACAATGCTTCCACCTAGATCTTCAAACTTTTTAACCAAAGCCTGAACCAAAGCACCGGTTCCACCCCGTGGGAAATAAACGCCCCAATTGCGCTCCAGGAAATGAATCAAAGTGTAGATGCTCGAGGTCTTAAACGGATTGCCCCCCACGAGCAGACTGTGAAAGCTAAAAGCCTGGCGCAGGTGCTCGTCTTTAATAAATTTTGAAACGGTGGAATAAACGCTGCGGTAAGCGCCCAGTTTCATCAGTTGGGGTGAAACTTTAACCATGTCCCAGATATGCAAAAACGGCACGGCTGCAAGTTTGGTGTACCCCTGGTTAAAAACTTCTTCCGAGTATTTTAAAAAGCGCTTGTACCCCTCGAGATCATCTTTATTTTTTAGGGCGATCTGCGCAAAAAGAGTTTTGTCGTCATTCGAATAGTCAAACTTGTAACCGTCATCATAAAGCAAACGGTAGAAGGGCATTACCGGGATCATCTCGGTGTAGTCGCTCATTTTGCCACCATTGAGCGCAAACAGTTCCTCGAGACATTCGGGGGCGGTGATGACCGTGGGGCCCGCATCAAAGGTAAAGCCTTTGTCGCGATAAACGTAGGCGCGACCACCAGGGGCATCTCGCTTTTCAAAAATTTTGGTTTGCAGTCCCCCAGCTTGAAGTCGAATGGCGGTCGCAAGACCACCGAATCCACTGCCGATAACGGCCACATTTTGTTTTAAAGTTTTAGCTGTAGGCATGAGCCACCTTTTCCGCGATTTGAGAAATTTGTTTTTTAAGGTTTTGATTGGGATTTAATTTTGAGGTTAGCATCTCAAGTGCGCGTGTCTGATACTCGAGCGCTTGATTGAATCCGGTTTTCAAAAGCGGCGTCTCTTTTAAAAACGTGGATAAATTTTCTGTCGCTGGCAGTGAATCCACAGCGCGACAAAAATTTTCGATTTGTTCAGGAAAATGCCGAGCCAAGCTCATCCAAACGTAAGAGGGTCGTTTCAGAGATAAATCTTCCAGATGTTTGGTCGTCGGACGATCAACGCGGACGTTTCCCAGATCATCAAACATCTGCAGGCTCACGCCGAAGTGAACTCCAAACTCTCGCAAGTGCTTTAAAGTTTCATCGGGTGCTCCGGCTACAGTTCCACCCATTAAAAGCGCCAGCGCCATCAGCGCGCCACTTTTCATTTCCAAACTGGCCATTGAAATTTCAATCATTTCATGGGGCTTCAGTTTTGAAACGTCGTTCCCAATATCCAGAGCTTGCCCCAGATGAGCTTCCCTCAGGACCTGCTCCATCAATTCGTAAAGTCGCACTCGAAGCAGGGGATCCGAAGAACTCTCGCGCACATTTTGAAATGCATGAAAATAAAGCCAGTTGCCGGCATTGAGGGCGATCGGGACGCCGTACTTCATGTGCAAAGTGGGTCCGCCGCGGCGCCACTGACTCAAGTCTTGGATGTCATCAATAATTAGGGATCCCGTGTGCAAAGCTTCAATGGCGGTGGCGCAAGCTTGACAGCTTTTAATCTCTTCCGCCGTTTGAGGCACTTCTCCGCGTGCAAGTTCAAATCCCATGAAAACCAATTGCGAGCGAACTTCTTTTTTAGGGCGAGACAACAAATCTTGGAGTGGTTCTCCCAGGTGTTGCTGGAAATGGGCTTTCAGATTTTGACTGACGGGCTCGAATTCAAACACGAATGGTGGTTCCCCTTTTAGACCTGTTTCTTTTCTATCATAGCGAATTCAGGGACGCCCAAAACAAAATCGCCTTTTCAGAAAAAAAGTGTTTTTCTCGCTCCCGCATCATAATTGAGCGGTAGGGGGAATGGGCGCGGGTTAGTCTTTTCCGGTGATTTAAGTTCCAGCAAATTTGCACTTGGCGATCGGCCAATTGCTCTATTTTCAAAATCAACCGACCCGCTGTGGGTTTAATAGCCTCACTTTTCGAATGTGAAAAGTGGATTTTTCGCGTCAGCCCATGTTGCTGAAGTCCGGGGGTCAAGCGATCCCACAGATAGCCGTCGGTGGTGTCGTCAAAAATGTAAATCTCTTTGAGTTCCGCGAAACTGGCTAACAAGTCTTGGGCGGCATCCTGACCGTCCCGGGCGACGATCCATGGCCTCAGAGCACTCTCTATTTTTGCAAAATAAATTTCGGCTTGAGCCGCCTGGCTTTGCGGGTAGAACAATTTGAATTCCACGTAGGGCAAATGAACCCGGTAGCCTTTCTCAAAAGGACAACCGGCCAGCGCCGCTTCGGCGTTGTGCGCGACTTCGGATTCGCCGACCCCAAAACAGTCCCAGCTCTTAACCCGCGCGCGATCGATGTTTTTATAGGTTTCGTCGAGCCATTTTTGAATGTGCAGGCTCCAAACGGCATCAATTTCTTTTGGCGGTCCCGGCAAAACAAAGACGTCCAGATTTTTGACTTTGAGGTAAAACCCGTGGGCGGTGCCCTGGGGGTTTTTTAAAATTTCAGCTCCCTCGGGGAAAAAGCACTGTTGTTTTTGAAACTCACGAATCGGAAAGTTTCGCTCTTTGAATCGGTCTTGAATCCAAATCCAAGCCTCTTCATTCCAGACCAGTTTTTTTCCACTCCAACTGGAAATACAATCACGGGTAAAGTCATCGGTCGTGGGCCCCAAGCCGCCGGTGACAAAAAGAAGATTCGCACTTTCCGACAAATGAGCAAGTTCGTGATTTATCAAGGTTCGATCGTCGGGAATCGTGATTTGAGCTCGGGTGTTGATTCCAATTTTGAAAAGCTTTTGCGAAATCCAGCTGGCATTTCGGTTGATGATTTGACCCTCGGTCAATTCAGTTCCGATCGCTAATATTGTGGCTGTGGGTTTTGTCATCGGGCTTGGTTCTGTCTGATATGGCGCTCCTGGTCAACGGTCAATTGGTTTGAGCCAGTGAGTAAGTTGACCTAAAACACCTGCATTATGGCGCAGAACATAGATTTGACCTCGTTTGATCTTTTCAATCCCACTCAAGAGCACGCGATGATTCGGGAGACTATGAAGTCTTTTGTCAAAGAGGAAGTCGAACCTCAGGCGCACGAGTATGACCGCCAAGAAAAATTTAATTTGCCCTTGTTTCGTAAATTGGGAGAGCTTGGATTGCTGGGCATCACGGTGCCCGAAATGTACGGCGGCGGCGGATTGGACGCGCTAGCGGCCGTGATCGTTCACGAAGAGCTTTCTGCCAGTGACCCGGGTTTCGCACTCGCTTACCTGGCCCACTCCATGCTCATCGTTAACAATTTAGCCATCAACGCCAGCGAGGATCAGAAAAAGCGGGTCCTGCCAAAACTTTGCAGCGGCGAATGGGTAGGTGGCATGGCGATGTCGGAGCCCGATTTTGGAACCGACGTTATGGGAATGAGCACCACCGCAGTTAAAGAAGGTTCCGACTACATCATCAACGGTCGCAAAATGTGGATCACCAACGGCACGATCGACGACCAGGGAACCCCGGCCGATGCAATTTTGCTTTATGCCAAGACCGGAGAAAAAAATGGCCGCGCCCAGATCTCAAGCTTCTTGGTTGAGAAGTCTTTTCGGGGCTACAGCGTCGGTCAAAAGATTCGCGACAAACTGGGCATGCGGGCCAGCAACACGGCCGAATTGGTTTTTGACAATTGCCGCGTGCCTGCAAGTCACCTGATCGGACACGAGGGTGATTCCATGCTTCACATGATGCGGAATCTTGAAATCGAACGACTGACTTTGGCCGCGATGTCTTTGGGAATCGCTAGGCGGTCCTTAGAAATTATGAATAAATACGCGCAAGACCGACAGGCCTTCGGTTCGCCGCTCAATAAATTTGGACAGATTCAAAAGTACATTGCGGAAAGTTACG
>JAYUPS010000282.1:0-7219 GCA_043759945.1 Bdellovibrio sp. | reverse complement strand
ACCGATTCTCTCTTGACGGTGACCGAGTGGAAGCAGGGATTCATCCGCGGGGAGTTTTATTCCCAGGCGTTCGGCAAAGTGGGAACAATCCAGTTAATTAAGGAAATTTCTCAGGTGGCGCCCGCGGGAATGAAAGTTGTGAATTCGTTCCACGGTGAGTTCGAGCGAGTTTCTAACGACTTCAAACACAGTCAAAAGATCAAGCTGGATTTTCCGGCCCAGCCCAATGACATCAGAGATAATTTAATTCGATTTTCAGGTTCTTACCAATCAAGTGTCGGCCAAACCCCGGTTCGCGACATCGAAGTGGGATTTTTTGACCCCTTTACCGGAAGATTTGGATGGCAATTGAGCCTGGAAGAAGATTCGACTTTTGGTTCGGGACAAGTTCGAGAAGATAAAAATATTGATGTTTTCTGGCCACCGCGTCCCACCTTTGGCGTTGTTGGTGATGATTACGAATTTCTAACTTACACACGGAAAAACTAGGAGAGCGAAATGAAAAAATCGGTAATCACTCGAAGATCCTTTCTTTCGACCTTGGGTTTGGTTTCAGTCCCTTTGTTTTCGAACCTAGTTTACGGCAAAGAAGCAAAAGCCCAGGAGAAATCTTTCGGCCTTCCGAAAACGCAAAGTTTAAGCCGGGGACCCAAAGTTATTACGCCGGGAATTCAGAGCCTGCCCTTCGAAATGGATGGCAACGTCAAAGTTTTTAGACTGACTCCCGAGCCGGTCACGACGGCTTTTCAAGACATGAGTGATCCCCACGGCCAGAAACGCCGGCCCATTTATGGCTGGGGTTACAACGGTTCCATCACCGGCCCAACCATCGAAGCCGTCGAGGGAGATCGGGTCCGAATCATTGTCGAAAACAAACTGCCTGAACCAACTACGGTACACTGGCATGGGTTGCATGTGCCGATCGATATGGATGGCGTTACTGGAATTTCTCAACCGCCCATTGAACCGGGGCAAAGTTTTACCTATGAATTTACTTTGGAACAGCACGGGACCTATTTTTATCACCCGCACTTTATGGGTGCGAAACAAGTGGGCCTGGGCATGAGTGGGTTTTTTGTTATTCACCCCAAGTCACCGACACCGGATCAAATTGTGACCAGAGACTTTGCTTATTTTCTGCAGACTTGGATGATCCACCCGAGCAGTCCTATTCCTGACACTCTTGAAATGGTTGATTTTAACTACTTCACGATGAACGGCAAACCGGCACCCGACATTGTTCCGATGCAGGCCAAAGTCGGAGAGAAAATCCGGATTCGAGTCGCTAACTTAAGTATGCTCACCCATCCCATTCACTTGCATGGGCATAGTTTTAAAATAACCGACTGGGGTGCAGGCTTTCTACCGGTGCACCAGCAGATTTTGGCGAACACCACGGATATTAGTTCCGCCGAAGTTAGGGTCTTGGAATTTACAACCCTAAGACCTGGCAAGTGGCTTCTGCATTGTCATTTCATGCATCACACAATGAACGACATGCATCGAAATCCCCTTCCGGGCGGCGGAATGGGACACGCAGCGCACGAGATGGGCGGAATGCACACTTGGATTGAAGTAACCTAAAAAGGATCGATCATGACTAAAATTATTGGATTTATTTGTGGGGTTGTAGTGATTGGGCAGATTGCTTTTGGGCACGGCGAGGATAAGGCGGGTCCCAATGGGGGATTCATTCGGATGCCGGGGTCGTTTCACACCGAGATTGTTCAAATCGATAAGGACAAAGCGAAAGTTTATCTTCTGGATATGGACTGGCAAAGTCCTTCGGTAAAAGAAGGTAAAGTCGAAGTAAAGCTTGGATCCAAAGCCTTTGTGAAATGTCAGGCCCAAACCGAACCTTATTTTCTGTGTCAATTTCCGAAGGGAACCGATCTTTCTAAAAAAGGAACACTCCTGGTCAAAGCCCAGCGGGAGGGTCAAAAAGGCAACGACGTGACCTATGGACTTCCTTTAAAAAAGTAAAATATGTTTTTGACCAGGTCCTGGATCATCCACCCCTTTGTCGTTTGATCATAAAAGCCCGAACTTTGTTGCGTTTTCTCACGACGTTCGGGCGGTAAAGACTTAAATTGAGACCAGCTGTCTAATGCTGCCAATGGCATGGGTTCTTACGTTGACCTCAGGGAAATTGACTGCCGAGATATTCAAGGAAAATTTGATAAAATTGTTTCAATAGAGATGGTCGAAGCTGTAGGCGAAAAATACTGGGGAACATTTTTTGCTCTATCGCAAGCAGACCGATTTTAATCAACTGTATGTATTCCCGGGCCGACTGGAGCAACGTGGGGCAATTCTTACGGCAGAAATAATCAGAAGCACGACAGTAAATGACTTAATTGAGGCCTGGGATCCCAAAATGATTCGAAGGCTCACCGGCTATTAAAAGTTCTAATACCATTTCTTTGGCTGACGTCTTCGGATTGTCTCAAAAACAATTCAATAAAAAAGCCAAACTAATAACCACTGAAATTCCGATCGACAATTTCTTGAACTTTCCTGGCTCTGGTTTGAGATCACATCTAAAAACCCGGGCGTCGACCTTGCAACTAGACCTTCGTATGTAATTAGCCACAGGGGGGCATCATGAATACCACGAATCGTCTAACTAAACTTGCATTGTTTATATTTTTGGGATCTTATCTCTCGGGTTGCGGCAAGGGTTTACAGTTGAAATCACCGGAGACTCCTCAGGAGATCGCGGCCGCAGTTCAATCTATTGATACTATTGAATTGAAGGCCACCGTTTCTGCCTCGAAGCTGGCGATGGAAAATGCGCAAGCGGCACTGGCCGTGGTTGTCGACCCCGTCACCGGTGATTTTAATTGGGGCATGTTTTTAGACGGGATTGATTTTTCAAAAGTGGGTGCCGGAACAAAACTTTGTTTGGATGCGGCTTTTCCGAAGACCAACATCTTACTTCGAATCTTCACCGCGCCGGCCGACATCGCTAAGGGTTTAAAATGTATTTTAGATGACGTCGTGGTTGCCGCTCAGTTCGCCAATACGAATTTGAATTACGCTTTGGACGCCTTGAACAAGGCTTTGGCCAACGCGCCCGCCGGTTCACCGGAGGCCATGGGTATCAAACTGATGATTGATCAAATTACTCCGCTGCAAGTGAGCTACAAAATTGCGTTAAAGGCAATGGCGAGCCAACTGACAATCGTAACAACGACCTTGAATCAGTTGCCGACTTTGGCTACCGGCGCGATTCCGATTCCAATCTTATCTTTGTTGGTGGGACTTGGAGTTGGTAACTTTATTCAACCGGTGATTTTTGAAATAATGAGCTTTCAAGCCAAGATCAACGCGCTTTAAGGGCGCGGGCCAAAATCCCCGTAACGGCGCTGCCTGCTTGCAGCGCTTTGCGGTAAAGGTAGCTATTCGAAATCATTGAAGTCACTATCGTACCCCTGACATGAACCGACAACAGGGAGTTTCATTACCAGCTGCGCTTGTGGCGGTCGCTTTGACCGCCATTGTCGGCACGGCAATCACCCGTATGATCACCGACGGGATGGCGATCCAGAAACACGTTGAGTTTCGGCAAGCCGGAAATAATCTACGGTTGAGCATTTTGCGACATCTCAGCGATCCCTTGGTTTGTGCGGCAAACTTTGGCTTGGGCAGCCCCGGGGGACCCGTTAATCCCACCACCAATGGTCCCAACCGGGATCGTATACGCAATATCAATGGAACCTCGTTTTTGGAAGAGTTCCCGATAGCGAACGTGACTTACATGAATGGCACAGTGAGGGTCATTGCAATTGATTTTAGTCTGACCAAAGGATTTAGTCCCAATTTCATCGGATCCAACAAGGGCGCTTCGGATTTAGTCATTCGGTTGCAAAGCACCCTTCTTCCAGATTCAGTCGAACTCGGGCAAAGTTTTCGGCCCATTCGCTTAGTGGCGGAAGTTGCTGGAGGTCTAATTCAGCGTTGCGTGGCCGTCGGCGACGACGAGGAAAACTTTTGGAGATTGTCTGCTTCGGGAGATGTTTTTTTCCCCAACCCCGCCCCTGGGATCAACTTTGTCGGTGTCGGGACCAATAATCCGTTGTCCCGGCTTCACGTGAATGGAAGTTTAAGAATTTCAAATTTACCTCCGGCTGTGCCTATTCCCCCCCCGTCTCGGTTGGATGTTTTTAGGCTCGATAACACCAACGGCACCCTCGCCGTGGAAACAGATATGATTGCCGAGACTTATATGCACGGATCAGATAAAAGATTGAAGCAGGATGTTGAGCTTGCAGGCGGACTTAGTCGGCTTCGGAAACTGCAGGCTTGGAGTTTTCGGTGGAAATCCAACCTGCGAACCGCCCTGGGATTGAAAGCTCAAGAAGTCGAAAAGGTTTTTCCTTCGGTTGTACAAACGGACGAGGTCACGAAAATAAAAACAGTTGATTATTCGCAACTGCAGGGCCCTCTTATCGAGTCGGTCAAGGAATTGGCGATTCAGCAAAGTGATGTCCACCAAAAAATTAATAAATATGAAATGCGTTTATTAAATTTGAAAAAGAGACTCAGTAAAAAACACGGATGGGATTTACGTGACTAATAATGGTATGAGTATTCTGGGCGTTTTGGCTTCGGTCGCTATCGGCGGGATTGCGATGATGGGGATCACCCAAGTTATCGTTACTTCCAACAATGCGAATAAACAAATACTGTTCTCACAGTCAGCGACCACCATTCGACAGGGTTTGATTGGCCTTCTGAGCGATCGCTCCGTTTGCGAAGCAAATTTTGGGCCGGCCAGTGTCGGAGGCGCTGTATCTCCGTCCACAAATTTGCCGGTGAGAACGCAAATTGTAAACTCGCTGGGAGGCTTGCCTTTCCTGGAAGTTTTTGGCCCTCCCGCGAACGTCGCCTACGAAAATGGTGCCGTCCGAATTTTAAGTTTTGGATTTCAAGGCTTTCGCCCGTCGGATGCCACGGGTGCTCGGGGATTAACTGATTTAGTAATTCAGTTTCAAAGTTCGGTTCCACTGGGTGGACCGCGAGAAATCTTTCGCAGCGTTTCGCTCGTCGCCGAACTTACGGGCCCTGGGGGCGCTATTACTACTTGTGTCGCAGTGGGAAATGACGACGACGATATTTGGCGCTTGGCCCCGAACGGAAATATTTTTTATTTGGGAAACAATGTAGGAATCGGCACCAATGCCCCCACGGATACTTTGCATGTTGTTGGAAATGTTTTGGTTTCTGGAGGTACACTTTCAGCCGGATCGATAAACGCCGAAATCTTAAATACTGGGACCGTGACCGCTCAAGCTTATCTCTACAAGTCGGACGAACGTCTAAAAACAGATTTTCAGCCCGTTTTGGGTCTTCCAATCATCAAGCATCTTCGGGGAGTCCAATTTAGGTGGAAGAAAACAAACCGTGAATCCCTAGGGGTCCTGGCCCAAGAAATTGAAAAAGTCATACCCACGGCGGTGACTTCCGATCCCACAACGGGATTTAAGTTGGTCGACTACGCCCAAATAACGGCTCCGCTTATCGAAGCGGTTAAAGAATTGGCTTTAGAGAATGAAAAACTCCAGTTAAAGCTGGAGTCGATGAACCAAGAAATCTTGAGGTTAGAGTTTCAGGGACTTCGCGCGCCAGGTGGTCCCGAAAATTAGAGCGGCTCAATAGACATATAACCGTCGGCTCCTGCACTGGCGTCGCCTTCCGAGTAGTGTGCGTCGGGTCGGGAATATCCCCCGCCGCCGTATTGTCCACCGGGATTTGAGGCGTTGCAGGCTCCCAAGCCTGTTATGCCCACCAACGCTGGTTCTCCCGGAGGTATAAAGGCATTCCCGCCGCAGACCCCATTTCCTCGGTTTGAAACGGTCCCTCCGTTGTTGACCGAGATCGCACCGACGCCCATCGTACCCGCGCCCACTGTTGCGGTTCCGCCTCGTGATGGTGGCGTCCCCTGACGGTCTTCGTTTTTATAGTGCCAGCCGTTTCCACCGGAGCCGCCTCTGGCCCTAAGGTATCCGCCAAAGTAGGTGTCTCCACCAGTCCCGCCGGCGCTGTCACCGCAATTGCGTGGGCTGGCACTCCAACCCGCTCCCAAAGGTTTTCGGCCACCAATTCCCACGCAGTAGGGAATCGTGTCTCCTGGAGTTACGCTCACCGTAGCAACCACCGTAGCTCCGCCGGCTCCTGCTAACATGACGTAGGCGCAACCGGGTGTCGAGCGTGATCCACCCCCGCCGGCACCGATCGCCACAATCCGAAGCGTAAAAACCCCGTTGGGAACGGTGTAATCAAAACAGCCTGGAACGCAACCGCTGAAACTAATGTCGGAAGGGGGGTTCGCCCGAAAGCTAGCCCATTCAGCAGCCGTTCTCACAGGGACGAAAACAGCTTGGGTCGCAAGATTCAGACTGGATGAGGCTGTTCCCTGTGTTGCAACCAATCGAGAGTTTCGTACGTTCCTACAAACCGCATGGCGGTCAATTAATTTTTTTCCTTGATGAGTGACTAGTTCGGTCCCGACGCTGGTGGCTCCATTTCGGTCAATGACCTCGGCCGGAATTGGGGCCGGGGGTACAATATATGTATATTCGATCATCCCTGGGGCGATTTCGCGCGTGGTTGGAGTTGCGTTCTGGGCCGCGTTTCCGTCCCCGCCGAAAAACTGAAAAATTTCCTTAAGCATGCTTAAGAAACCTGCTTGCCGTAATTCGATCCGGTCCGCTTTGTCGTTGGTTGGAAACAGTCCGAGATGGCTCGTGTCAAATGCCATCGTTCCTACAGCCAGGGCCCAAAAAAATAGCGCGGTCTTAATTCGGGTTCGAAATATCGAGCTGTTCATACCTCCAGGATACTAGAAATCATAAATTTTTCACTTTTCTAATTCAGTTTCTAGTAACGAGTCATCAAACTGATCCAAAATGAGACAGCTCACGGCAAGACCCGGGGATCCATTTTTCACTTTAGCTTCCGGCGGCCACCAGGTATAAACACCCGTATGACAACGCCGTTTAATTTAAAGTCTTATCCTGTTTTGGATTCTTCCAGTACGGAGTATCGACGCTTAGCCGAGCGTTGCAAAAAAGAAATGCAGGACACGGGGCTTTGTGTTTTGGATGGTTTTTTAACCCCTGAAGCTCTGGCTTTGATGCAAGCGCAAGCCAACCAAACCCACAAACTGGCTTATTATTCGACCGTGCGGGGCAATGCCTATTTGCAAGATAAAAAC
>JAYUPS010000281.1:0-7225 GCA_043759945.1 Bdellovibrio sp. | reverse complement strand
GGTTTTGTTAATCGCTTGGGCCACAGGTGCCGTTGGAATCGGCGTTCCCTCGCTCTTGTATTTCTCGATCAGATCTTTAGCATCTTGCATGAGCTTTTCCGCTTTCGCGGCATCGTCATACCCAGGAATAGTCATAATGTCCGACGCGAGGGCGCCAGCGACGCTCTGAAAAGAGCCAAAGCCTGATTGAAAGATATTTTGAGCCATGGTTTCGTTCATGCCCGGAATGAGCATCAAATTAAAGATGCTTTCCGCCGTTCGGGCCGAAGCGGAGGACTCCGACAAAATATCAATTTTCCAACCGGTCAATTTTGCGGCCAAGCGGACGTTTTGTCCCCGTTTTCCAATTGCCAAAGACAATTGATTATCCGGACAAACGATCTCGAGCTCTTTGTTTTCTTCGTCCATAAAAATTCGCGAAATTTCTGCGGGCGCCAAAGCGTTGGCCGCAAAGCGCGTGATGTCTTCATTCCATTCGACGATGTCGATTTTTTCACCGCGAAGCTCCTGCACGATGGCTTGAACTCGCGAACCTTTCATACCCACGCACGCTCCAACCGGATCGATGCTGGGCTCTTTGGAACGAACGGCAATTTTTGCGCGTGCACCAGGTTCGCGAGCAGCCGCCATGATTTCGACGATGCCGTCGTAGATTTCGGGCACTTCCACTTCAAAAAGTTTCATTAAATAGCGGGAATCTGCGCGGGACATGATGATTTGCGGTCCTCGCGTTGTTTGGCGCACTTCGGATAAAAAACCCTGCAGACGATCTCCTGGCTTATAAACTTCACCCGGAATTTGTTCGCGGGGGGGGATAAAGGCTTCTGTTTTACCCAGGTCCACAACGATAGCTCCGCGCTCCACTCGGCGCGCGATTCCAGACGCAATTTCTCCTTTGCGGGCTTCAAATTCGTTAAAAATAATTTCGCGCTCGGCGTCCCGTACCTTTTGTAAAATGATCTGCTTGGCGGTTTGGGCTGCAATTCGCCCCAGATCCGACGAATCAAGTTTAATTCCGATCGAGTCGTTAAGTTGCGCCGCAGGATCTAATTTTAGAGCCTCGGGCATGGTGATTTCGACTTCTTCGTCGACAAATTTTTCAGTTTCAACAACTTCTTTAAATTCAAAAAGTTCAACTTCCCCGGTCTCTTCATTGTAAGAGGCTTCGATCTCGCGGTAGGTCCCGTATTTTTTTCGAGCGGCAACCAGCATTCCCTGCACAACGGCGTCGACAATCACGGCGCGATCGATGCCTTTGTCTTTGCCAACCATATCGATCACTCGACCTAATTCCGAGAACATTCCATCTGCTGCCACTGACATCTCCTTAGTGCTTTTTCTTATGAGGGTGTTTGGGTTTTGGCCCACCGCTCTCCGGTCCAAATTCAAAAACAGTTTTCGCTTTTTCAATCTTATCCCAAGGTACCAATATCGTTATTGAGACCTTGACGGGTGCTGCTTCAGAATCAACCTCAAGTCTTAGGCCTTCCTCGGTCATCTCCGTCAACGTTCCTTGAACTTGTTTGGCGGAGCCGATTTTTTTATCTTCAACACCTAACGAGGAAAGAGCCTGTGTTACCCGCAACCAAATTTTCTTGCCGACGACTTTTTTGTAGTGCTCGGGACGCTTCAAAGTGCGCTCCAACCCCGGACTAGAAACTTCCAGATTGTAGGCGCCGCCCGGGATCACGTCGTCGACATCCAACATGAGATTCAGGCCCCGAGACACATTGGCGCAGTCCGCGACGCTGACCTGGCCCTCGGCCTTATCCAAAAAAACCCGCAAAACTCTCTGCGGAGTGAATTCCAAATCATAAATTTCGCAGCCTTCGCGGGCAGCCACTTCTTTTGCTATCTCTTCCAATTTAGGAATAAAACTCATTCAAAAAACGCCCTGATAAAACTCTATTTGACATACCGCATAAACAAAAAGTGGGCCCACTGGGTCCACTTCGAGAACCGGATTAATATCTCGGATTACTCGGATTTGGCAAGAGGATATGTCATTAGAATGGCTCTGGCCCGATCTTGATAGTAATTTGGGCGCTCTCCGGTCGTGATAAATCCCAATGAGCCGTAAGCTTTTAGAGCCGCACTGTTTTTTTCATGAACTTCCAGCCAGATTTCAATAACTTGCGCAGGTTTACAAAAGCGAAGAATGAAGTCTAAAAAAAGTTCCCTCATGACCCCTTTTTGCCGGAAATCGGGATGGGTGGCCATCGACAAAATTTCAACCATGGATCCAACCTGCCTAAAAAAGATGAAGGCTTTAAAAATCGGGTCGCCATTTTCCACCCACAACAAGCCCCCCGACATAGGCAACTCCAGTCGAAAACTGACGGATTGGAGCGACCCAATCCAATCTAGATTTGCAGCGGTTAAAGAAAGTGCGGTGCGAAGACCACTCACGAAGGCAAAACGGGCGCACCCAGGTACCGCACCCGATATTTTCTTTTTAAAATTTCAAACCAGTCTTTCAATCGGGTCTCAAGTTTTGCTTGAGTCAGAGCTTCTTTAATACTTCCTTTGAATTGGTTAAATCCATAGTTTCCAAATTTAGCGCGGTTTTTATCGTAATACTCTTTGGCCTCGTCGTCGGTGACCAAAATCCCCGAAGTCTCTATTTTAAATTGCAAAAACGTGCGCGAGCGAAGCTTTCTACGCAGGGCCGCCGTCACTTCGGCTTGCGAAAATCCGAGCTTTTTCCATTCGGGAAGTGCGGCCATCTCGATCAGAAATCGCGTTTGGCGAAGCTGCAATTCACCAAATTGAATGTCGGCAACCGATAAATTCTCGGCCTCAAGCTCAACGATCCAATCAATCATCATCCGGGTCAGTTGAGTGCGAAACTGTTCGGTTTCCAGTTTCAGTATCCACTTCATTTTTTCATCTTTGGGAATGGTGGATTTTGGACGATCTTGCAAAGCCAGGGTCCACTGTTCAATGAGCCCAGAAAGAACAACTTGACGGCTGGTGATGGCCGAATCCCCAACCTGTCCCACGACGCGGGTAACGACCTGAGGGTCGATGGCAGCCAGGGCAAAAACTAAAGTCAGAATTTTCAAAAACAGCATGACGGTAACGCTACCATCAAACTTCCAGTTTGCAGTTCAATTTGTTGAGTTTACGCGCTTATTTTATTCCTGCTTTTTGCTTCTCTTCTTCCGTGAGCTTGTTGAGATCGGGCAAACCATACTGGGTGGTCGACGACGGACTTCGGGGGTTCACCCATTCCTTTGGTTTTTTTGAATTGTCTCGATCCTTTTCACGGGCTACTTCAGCTTGCTGTGACATAGGTTCGGGTCGAACATAGACAGGATCTGAAGAAATAAGCTCAGGTCTTGAATTGGAACCCTGGCCAGAGGATTTTTTCGGTGGAATCTTTGCCAATTTTTCCCCGATTTTCTTTGCCTCCGCTAAGTTCATCGGTTGGCCAGCCAACTGACGACTTTTTTGTTGATCCAAAATTACTTGGTACTTTTTTGCGAAAAACACGGGATCGAAAAAAGAAGAACCACCACTTGCAAAATATTAAAGTTAATCAATTTATCTCTCCCCGCAGATGAGTTGAAATCATAGCCTGGTTAATCCGACCCAGCAACCCAATCTCAATTTGGGACGGAATCACAGGCCCTCAAAAAGAAAAACCCCCGCCAACATCGTTAGCAGGGGTTTTAATTAAATCTGAATTTCACACCTCTTCCTAGAAACTAAATCGAGCGACGATCGAAGTAATCATCGAGCTTAATTTTTCAATCGGTGTGGCTGAATTGTAAGCCGACTGAGAGAATCGAGTTTGCAGTCCTTGGCTAGAAGCCCGGTTGTAAACGTTCATCATGTATTTCATATCCAATCCGATAGAAAAGTCAGAATTCACTTCGAAATCGGCACCCACCAAAAGACCCAAGTCCAAGGCGTGCGAAGAAGCGTCGTTGTTCTGAAAACCGAACTGAACATCAGAAAATGTGCGGTAAGAGTACTGAGCCAGTCCACCAACTACGGGGCGAAGAGAACCACCGGTAATTTGGTATTTTACCACCGCGCCAAAGCCGTACTGGTTCATTTCTGTAATGCGAGGGTAAACGGGATCAAAACCAAAGGGACCGCTGTCAAACTGTTCAACCTGATAACGTGCGTACACAAAAGATCCTTCAACCAAAGTGCGGTCGTTGATCTTTTTACCAAGGGCCAAACCGAAAGCATAGTCACCGCGAACGTTTTGAACGTCCGGATATTCGCCCAGGCCGGCAGAACCCGCCAGGTAAGACTTCGAGACGTTTTCTTTTTTCTCTTCTTTAAGGACTTCTTTTAATTCGATGTGGGACGCATGCTTATGATCTTCAATCACGACAATTGCCGGAGCGGGAGCTTGCTCGACGATAACCACGGGCGGAGCTTTTACGGTCTCGGCTTGGATCAAAGGTTGGGCGACTACGGCTTTTGGAGATTCAACGATCACGGCTTGTGTCTCAACCGCTTTGGTTTCGATTGTGGCATTTTGCTTAACATCGCCTTTGTTGCCAATGGCGTTTTGCTCGATCGCCGACTGTTGGAAAGTCAGTTGCGATGGCGAGTTCACATTCACGTTCACGCGCTCACCGAATAAAGAGTCGACACGTTTTTTCTCGTCTTCCATGCGGGACATTTCGAGCTTTTCAACCAAACGAGTTTCCGTGCGGAGCTCTTCTTCTTGACGAACGCGGCGAATTTTTTCCGCACGAGACTCCATCAAAGGAGTGGCTTCGATCACGGTGACCGGAGCTTTCTGAATCGATGTGGTCGAAGTTTTTTGATCGACAACCTGGTTTTGAGTGGGCGTCGTTTGCACGTTCACTTGAATCGAAGGCTGATTGCGCGAGCCTTTGTTCGAGTACATGCGGTCCAACTCGGCGTTGATTTCGTCATCAATTGAGCTCTGAGCGAGCACGTTTGAAGCCGGCACCATGGCCAGGACTGCGAGGATTAAGAGCTTTTTCATCGGGTTCTCCTTCAAATTATACGTAAGACTGGTTCGAGGGAGCTTAGAGCAACGAATGTGCCCAAATGTCTCAAAATAGGTCACATTTCTAACTACTTGACGCGACTGATTATTTTAGCTTTAGTGGACCGGAATCGCCAGAATCTGGCTTTTCCAAAGTGACAAACTCAAGCACAACTCAGCCATTTTATTCCCTAAATTGTCTTGTCGTTTGCTCGCTGTCCCGGTAGATCCAGAGTCCTTATATATAGACACCTGGCTCGGTGATGAAATTGGTATACATGCGAGACTCAAAATCTCGTGCCCATAAAGCGTGTCGGTTCGAGTCCGACCCGAGCCACCAAAAGGTCCTTCCCTTCCGCAGAAACCTGATTCAAACTGAGATTAAACATTCACAGGTCTAGTAGTTTTTAAGCTTCACGCGATATTGATACAGCCTTAGGTCCACGTATTTATTTACTTTTTAATGTTTTTTGAAAATATTTATTTCACAGCTGTGAAGTATTTGGAGCAATGTTATTCTGATCTTGTTCCGGGCAACTTGAAAACTTAGGGACGAGTTAAAAAACAAACGGTTACTTAAACAAGGAGAAGAAAATGAACTTTAAAAATTATGCGAAGGCTTTGACAGTTGGTTTTGCGACAATCTCAGTAATGGCGGCTTGTGCGCCAAAGGGAAATAGCTCTTCACCATTGGTGAACTCGAGCTTTAAAATGACCGGTTCGGGCTCTGCGGCCACCGTCGCTAAGAATACCCCAAGAAGTATTTGGGAGTTGGTTGTCAACCAGGCTTATGCCTTCGTTCCAACTAGCCTGCAAGATTCGACAGGATTAACAATCACCCTAAGTCAGGCTTGGACCGTTTTGAAGGAAGTTGAATTCAAGTCCGAGGAAACTGCGGGCGTGGAAGACAGTTCCATTGAAGTGGAGTTTCAAGGGCCCTATGTCGTTGATCTGCTGTCGAATGCTCCCTTGCTTTTGGACACCCAACAAATTGCTGAAAAAGGCATTCGTCGGATTAAAATGAAGCTCCATAAAGCGGAAACTCTTCCGGCTACTGCGCCAGCAGGTTTAGCTAATCACAGCATCTTTCTCGCGGGTGTTGTCGGGGGTAATAACTTTACCTTGAAACTGGATGACTCTACCGAGCTTACTATTGGGGGTCCAAACAGTTTTCAGCCCGGAGAAAACTCAGAGCTGATGGTCGAAATTCAACTGGCCAACATTTTTAAACAGATTAAAATGTCGGCCGTTGTTAATAACGAGGTCATCAGCGCTGCAAGCCGACACCCCGGCGTGAATCTTTGTGTTTCGATCGACCCTAGCGCCGGTGACATCTACACCTGCTTTCGCAAGGGATTGGAAAAACACGCCAAGTTCGGACAAGACAACGACGGTGACGATGATCTTGACGCCAACGACAGCAAAGTAAAATAAGATAAAGTAATCGAAAAAAGCGAGTCAATATTATGAATAGACCCAGTGTTTTTACATTTCACGACCCAATCCAGTTCCTACAGGACTGGATTGGTTTTTTGAAAAAGTCTAAGAACAACTTCAATCTTCAGGGCTTGTCGAAAAAATCTGGTCTCTCCATTTCAAATATTTCAATGATTTTAAATAAGCAAAGGCCATTGACCGAAAAGTCATTCCAAAAGCTGACTCCTTTTTTGATGCTGGCCAATGATGAAAGAACTTTTCTGAACCACTTGCGCATCATCGATCAAAGTGAAGAACAATCCGTCCGAATCGAATCCTTGAATCAAGTGGTTAAATTGGCGAAATCAAAAAGTGTCGGCAGTCACGATTTAGAGATTTATGAGTATTTGACGAGTTGGTACAAAGTCGCCATTTTTGAGCTGGTGAATCTTACCGAATTCGAATTAAATCCCCATTGGATTCAGCAACGACTTATTAAAAGAGTTTCTCTGAGCGAAATCGAACAATCCATTCATTTTCTTCAGAGTCATAAGTTTATTGTTCAGAACGAAAACGGGAAGTGGATCCAATTTAAAAAAGACCTCAATTGTCAGGGCGGCATTTACCGACTGAGTCTGGCTGAATTCCACAGACAGATATTCGAACTTGCTCACGCGAGTATTGAAGCGGTTGCCCGGGAAGATCGGCAAATCATCGGGCAGACAATGGCCCTGAGCGAGCAAGATTTTGAAAACTTGAAATCAATTATTCAGGAAGCTGTTTCAAAGATGAATTCAGTAAACAAAAATCAAACGGAAAAAACTGCCG
>JAYUPS010000280.1:0-7226 GCA_043759945.1 Bdellovibrio sp. | reverse complement strand
ATGAATGCTCTGATGAAGCAAATTCAGAATAAAATGGCTGATTCTAAATCTTTTTTGAGAGAACGCATGTCATTACTAGATTCGCTAAGCCCGCTGAATACGGTCGACCGCGGTTACGCGATTGTTTCTAAAAAGGGTAAAGTCGTAAATTCAAAAGTACAGATTAATGCAAAAGACATTATTGAAATAAGCTTGTCGGATGGATGGATTAAATCTGAAGTTTTGTCGACACATAATTTATCGGAGAAAGGGGATTTCACTTGGACTTTGAAAAGAAACTAAATCGGCTCGAGGAAATTGTGCAGAATATGGAGAAAGGTAATTTGGGATTGGAAGATTCTTTAAAGCTTTTCGAAGAGGGCGTGAAACTTTCCCGCGAGTGCCAAACTCAACTGACTTCTGCCGAGAGCAAAGTTCAGCAGTTGGTGAGCTTCGATCCCCAGGGGCAACCGATCACGCAGCCCTTTACGACGGGAACCAAGCAGTAAATGATTTCTGAACCCAACGACCCAGGTCAAAGCCCGGAGCAGTTTCACGATCAACGTGAGCTTTTGGAATCCTTAATTAATCAGTGGTTCCATCAAATTCGAGAATCACGGGAATTAAGCCCGGGACTGCAGACCTTATGGGATTCCATGAACTACAGTCTTTGCCAAAGTGGCAAGCGAACCCGCCCCGTTTTGGGGCTACTTGTCGCCGAGCAATTGGGCGTCGATCCGCGAAGATTGCTACCGTGGGTCTTGGCGGTCGAGATGGTTCACACCTATTCCCTGATTCATGACGATTTGCCATGCATGGATAACGATGATTTACGACGTGGGCGTGCGACCAATCATAAAGTTTTCGGAGAGGCCACCGCGCTCTTAGCCGGGGACACACTTTTAACCGAATCCTTTGGTCTAGTTGCTCGCAGTTATTCGCGCGATCCAGGTCAAGCTCTCCAAGCCGTGGCCCTGTTGAGCGCCGGCGCCGGCTTTAATGGCATGGCGGGGGGACAAGCGATGGATCTGTTGTCCAAAGGACAAAAGTTTACGGTTCAGGAAACAATGTGTCTTCACCAGATGAAAACAGGCGCCCTATTTCGGACAGTCTGCGAGGGCGTTGCTGTTCTGTCCGGAGCGGAAAGCACCGTGGTCCAAGCTTTCCGAAAATTTGGAGCCTCGATCGGTTATGCTTTTCAACTGGCCGATGATATACTGGATTCCGCGGTAACGGTCGAAGTCGGAAGTTTCCCGGCCCTGATTGGAATCGGAGAGACCAAAGTGTTGTTAGAAAACGAAACGAAATCGGCCTTACAGGCGCTCCAGGGAATCGGGATCGCCTCCGGTCCATTGAAATCAATTGTTTTGTGGAATTTAGAAAGAAAAGTATGAAATTATTATTTTTATTAGCTTTGGTTCTTTTGCAGTTTGGTTGTCAGACGACTTCGCGTCGCGAGGAAGCGGCCCCCATACCGCCCGCTCTATCCCCGACGGCTCCAAAATCCGAGCCCAGTCGCGAGGGACTTTCGCAAGTTCCAGCACTGGGAACGCCGACGCCGGCTCCATTCCCTGGAGAGCCAACAAAGACGGGAACCGAAAAAGCAAAAGTCGCTATTATCCTGGGGCCTGGTGGCTTAAGAGCCTATGCCCACGCCGGAGTACTGCAGGAAATTCATCGAGCCAAAATTAATCTGGTTGGTATTGGTGGCCTTGAAATGGGTGCACTACCGGCCGCACTTTACGCGATGAAGCCCCAAGCCTTTGAAGCCGAATGGCAAATGATGAAACTCAAAGAAGAAGATTTCTCTGAACGCGGTTTGATCGGTGGGTCCAAGGCCAAAGATCTTTCGGATTGGGAAAACTTTTTAAAGACGACTTTCTCGAGCAGTCGATTTGATGACGCCCGAATTCCCTTCGGTTGCATCACGGTTCAAATGGATCGGCAGCAAGCGATGGTCATCAGCAAAGGCGTGGTTGCCCAAAGTCTTCCGAATTGCCTGGCATTTCCGCCTTTGTTTAAACCGGTCGATCGATTTATTGCGGGGGCTGATCAATTGGGTACCCTCGCGCAGCATTTTCGTCAAAAGGGTGCGACCCATATTTTGTACGTCGATCTTTTGTCCGAAAGGTCTCGACCGATTTCGAAGACCGAAGATCTGGCCGTCCTGTGGAGTTTGATGTCGGCCTCGCTTCAATCGCAAGCGGCCTATGCCCAAGAGACTTTAAGAATCCCTGTCTCTGGCGAATTGAATCAGTTTAGTCAGCGCCGCGAACTGATCCAAAAGGGAAAAGAAACTTCGGCACGTTCGCTCACAAATCTTTTGCAAAAAATGGGAGCTTTCTAATGAGAAAACCTTCTGAAAATGTCCGTGTTTTTAGCGATCGCCGCGCCAAAGTCGCCGAGCGAATTCCGGGCAGCGCCCTGATTGTTGCTGCGAATCCTGAATTTATTCGTAACCACGATGTCGTATACCCGTATCGGCAGGATTCGAACTTGTATTATCTGACAGGTTTCGAAGAGCCGGATTCTATATTAGTTTTTCGACCGGGTCGTGATCCCGAGACTGTTTTATTTGTTCGCAAGAAAAACATTGAAATGGAGACTTGGACGGGTTTTCGTTATGGCCCTGAATTGGCACACAAAGAATACAAAGTAGATGCTACTTATCCGGTCGATGAATTTTCAACCCGGATTGTCGATTTGCTCAAAGGCTCTGATTCACTTTACTACCGCATGTATAAAAATCATGAAGTTGACGAAAAGATTCAAGCGGCGCTCCTAAAGCTAAGTAAGAGCCAGGGTCGAACCGGGTTCGGAATTTTATCGGTCCACGATGCCGACGAGTTCCTGGGCCAATTCCGCGTGGTAAAGTCGGACTTGGATATACTTAACCAGCGTCAAGCGTGCCAACTGTCGGCGCAGGCTCACACCGAAGTTATGAAGTATGTAAAGCCGGGGATGAACGAAAGAGAGATTCACGGCTATTTCATCCATCAAATCTACAAGCGCGGCAGTAACCGCGAAGGCTACGGTTCCATCGTTGCTGGCGGGCCGAATGCTTGCACTTTGCACTATGTCTACAATGATCAGAAATTGCGGGCCGAAGATCTGATGTTGATCGATGCCGGCGGCGAGTACAATTATTTTACCGGGGACATCACGCGAACTTATCCCGTCGGTGGAAAATTTTCTCAAGCCCAGGCCGAAGTTTACTCGGGCGTCTTAGATGTTCAGAAAAAACTGATCGAGCTGGTGAAGCCGGGCTTACCTTTCGCGCAGTTGCACGAACATGGCGCCAATATGCTTACCGACTTGATGTTGAAGTTGGGACTTCTGTCCGGTCGTCGAGAAGATCTGGTCGCAGCAAACCGTCATCGCAAATATTATCCGCACGGAATTGGCCATTATTTGGGAATGGATGTTCACGACGCCGGACTTTATTATACGAAATCAAAAGATCCTAAAGTGCTGGAGCCGGGAATGATTTTTACGATAGAGCCCGGTATTTACATTCCCTTTGACGACATGGAAGCGTCTGAAAAATATCGTGGCATCGGAATTCGCATTGAAGACAACATTCTTTGCACGAAGAGCGGCTACGAGAATTTAACAGTGGATGCGCCCAAGGAGATTAAAGATCTCGAGGCCATCATCGGGAATGGTTAATTTGGTTTCTGGTCGCATTTAACGACCTGGTCCCAGACCCACCCGTCGTTATGGCGGGTGAGCCCGACCTTGATGAAATCATTACTCGAAATTTCCAGGAGCAACGCGGGATCCGAGCCAGAAATTTCGGTCGTTTTCAAATTTTTCCCTTTGCCTTTTATTTTTGACAGCAACACTTCGGCAGCTTCCTCGGGTTCTTTTGAATTCCCGTGGGTCTCACATTGTTTTACGGCCACCTCGACCCACAATGATTTTTCCAGTTCTATCTTATCTTCGGCTTTGATTTCCCTTTGTAAATCCGCAATGGCTTCCTCGATCGATTTAAATGTTCGCTCCGGCCCCTCTTTAATTTCGCGATTCAGAAATTTAAGCAAGTAAGCCGAATAATCGCCGTAGTTTGAAACATTTGGAATTTCTGAACTTTCAACGTCCGAGTCATGTTCGTCATTTAGTGCAACTTGAGAATAATTTTTTTGCACGCGGGTCAAAAGACGCTTGGCTTCGTGCAGATCGCCGGTTTTTTGGGCTTTCAGTGCCTTTTCAAATTGGCGCCCGGCCTCTTTTGAGGGATTTCCACGGGAAGATTTCTTTTTCTGCGCGGCCCAGGATTCGGAGCCCGAAAACAGGAGCATCACGGCCAAAAATAAATACTTCATTGGATTCCCCCAGCTAAGAATTCTGATTCAAAAATATCTTTTAGAACTCTTACTTAAAACTCTCATTTAAAATTCATGGATGAGCCAGCCATTCTTTTTAGCCTCATCTCGCAAGCCGACCTCTGAGGTGTACAGATCTTCTCCGTGAGTGTCAGGCCGGGCTGCGCCCAGAGCCAATTGGACCTTGGTCGCAGACATTAAAAGAGCGGTATCGCCCGTCGAATTTCCAGAGCAGAAAAAGGGTCTTCGTCCCTTAAGAATTTCTAACAATGCCGCCGGCTTACCCTGTTTATAAGTCATGTATCCCGCAGCTTGATCTGTTAAAATTCCGTTCTGCACCTGAGTTTCCACTCCGAGCACATGATCGGAATTGATGCCCAGTCGGCGAGCGCCCGGCTCGACCGCCCATTTCACCGAAGCGGTGACGACAAAAACTTCAATGTTGTTTTTTAGCAAAAGCGAAACCCATTTTTCTTGGTCTGGAAAAATCGGTAGCGGTGAGTTTTTAACAACAGCCTCTTCGGCCCATTGCTGTACTTGACTCAAACTGCAGCCGCGACTGATTTGAGCGAGCCACAAATACGCGGGACGTGGGTCTCCGTTGTGTTTCCAATTATTGTAGTGTTGCCACGGATCCGCAGGTAGTCCTGGTAAATTAGAATATTTGATTTGGTAGCGGAAAAAGGCTTCGCCGAGATCCGTGTCCCAAAGAGTTCCATCGGCATCAAAGGCCGCCACGGGACGTTCTCCCGGCTTGGCTTCGCTTAAAGCGGACTCGAGTGCCAGTTCTAGTTTGGTCCAAAGCTCTTTCGGCCAGGGTTTCCAGGTTTTCTGCATGTCATTCCTCGGAAATATTTGTTTACTAAATCAAGTCTAAAGACATAATAGAAAGCATGTCACTGGTTTTGAAGATTGCGATGTTGTCCGAGGCCGACGAAATAATTGATTTTGAGCGCCGCAAATTAGTGGAACTAATTCCCGATGAAATGGATCGCGAACTCAGTTCGTGGAATTCACGTTGGAGAAAAGAGTCCCTGAATCACTATTTGCCCATGGGTTGGAGTTTTTTGTGCCGAGACTTCAGTCAACCAAGCTCTTTTTCCACCGAGGGACAGTTGGTTGGTTATTTTATGGCCCAGCCTCTGCTTTTTTTCGAAGGCAACACGCAAACTTTGTGGGTCGAGCACATACAATTTAGCTCGCTCCAAGCGCGGGATGAACTTTGTGATTTGGCTTACCGCTTGTCGCGCGAGAAGCATCTGCAAAAAGTAATTTTTCCGGATTCGCCCGCAATTCAAAATGCGACCAAGCATTTGAAAGCTGAAAGCTGGAATCCGGCGACAATCTTTATCAAAACGACGAAGGGCTGATCGGTGAAATCATTTTCCCCAACCGATCGACTTCGAAACTTGGAGACTTTAAAATCCCAGGAATTCGATTTACTGATCATCGGCGGAGGAATCAACGGGGCGGGTGTGGCCCGAGATGCTTGCATGCGCGGAATGAAAGTCGCGCTCATTGAAGCCCAAGATTTTGCGTCAGGAACAAGTTCTCGCTCGAGCAAACTGATTCACGGGGGAATCCGCTATTTAGAAAATCGCGAATTTCATTTGGTGTTCGAGGCTTTGTCCGAACGACGAAAGCTTTTAGAAATGGCTCCGCACTTGGTTCATCCGATGAAATTTTTGCTCCCTCTTTACCAAGGCGGTCGGGTCGGCATGGGACTGATGGGTTTAGGAATGTGGCTTTACGATATTCTTTCTTTGTTTGAAGCCCCGGAATCTCATGATCGTTTAAATCCCATTGAAACAAAGCGATTTGCTCCGGCAGTTAACGAAGAGAAATTATTAGGATCCTACACTTATGCCGATGCCTACATGGATGATGATCGTTTGGTCTATGAGACCCTAAGATCCGCCAACGACTACGGACTAGTCGCTGCAAATTATGTCCGGGCCCTGGGGTGTGAGCTCGATACCAAAGGCAAAGTGACCAAAGTTAAAGTGCAGGATGAACGCACTCAAGGCCCTTTTGAAATTCACGCAAAACATGTTTTAAGTACGGTGGGACCTTGGACGGACGAGTTGGGCCAAAAGTTTTTTAAAGATTGGAAGAATAAATTGCGCCCTACCAAAGGGGTGCATCTGACTTTTAGCCGAGATCGTTTTCCGCTCCCTTGCGCCGTGGTGATGGCCGCAGAATCTCGAATCGTGTTTGCGATTCCGAGGCATGAAATGGTGATTGTCGGAACGACGGACACGGATTTTACCGGGTCTCCCTCGGAAGTGACGGTCACAAAACAGGATGTCAGTTATTTGTTGGGCGTGGTTGAAAAGTATTTCCCGTCTTTGCTGATCCAAGAACGCGATATCGTTTCCAGTTACGTGGGTGTGCGTCCCTTGGTGAAAGATGATGCGGGGACCGAGGGGAAAACTTCTCGTGAGCACACGATAATGACGGATGATCATGGCGTTACTTATATTATGGGCGGAAAGTACACGACCTATCGCCAAATCAGTGAAGACGCGGTCAATGAAATTCTAAAGCAGCTTCCGATTGAAAAACAAGTCGAGTGGGGCAAGTGCAATACGGAACTTCCCCTTAATCCGCAAATCACGGCCTCGAAATTCGAGAATATCGAAAAAAATTCCGAGGATCTTTGTGGTTTAACTCTACTTTCTACCGAAGACGCGACTAGTTTGTTGAGCCGGCACGGGCACGAAGCTTTTACCATCATTCAAGCTTACCCAGGTTTAAACACGGCGATCGAGTTTGAAGCGGCGCACTCGATTAACGCAACGATGTGCCTTGAGCTTTCCGAGTTTTTTGTGCGGCGGGTGCCCTTGTTTTTGGCGACCCCGGATCATGGTCTTAGTCAGCTTAATGAAGTTGTTAATGTGTTTCGTTCGCTTCTAAATTGGT
>JAYUPS010000279.1:0-2842 GCA_043759945.1 Bdellovibrio sp. | reverse complement strand
GCAGTTGCAGAAATTAACTCTGCCGACTCTGGCCGCTTCTGTAGGAAGGCAAACAAAGTTGCAGTGTTTCCCATCAGACGACCACAAAACTGGGGGGAGATCCGATCAAGATCGGAGATCTCTTGATGTGCTAATACAATTCCGATTTTGCTACTTCGCGCTCGGTCCAAGAACGAGATGAAATCTTCCTGAGCAAGATCTGCAAATTCATCTATAACGACGGTAAACGGCTTTCGGTTACGTTTCGAAATCTCAGCATCAATCCGCGCCGATACGGATTTCAAATCTTGAATGATGAATCGCCCTACACTTGTTGCTGTTTCCCCGAACCTTCTCGTGTCCAAAAAGATAAAAGCGATTTCGCCTTTCTGTACCGTTTCGAACAGATCAAGCGAACTTTCGCTAGCTACGACGTTTCCTCCGAAATCGGAATAAACAATCGATTCGAGCTGCGTTCGCAATCCTTGTATAAATTTAGACGTATCGGATGACTTTACGAACAGCCTTGCTTCGTCGAAAACTTCCCACGCCCGCTTTTCTGTCATCGGAATTTGCTTAAGGAGTTCTTCAATTTCTTTCGCATTCGTCGAACACTTTAAGACGAGCGCGAGATCAATCTTCAAACCTCGATTTGTTCGAAGCCACACAAGACCGGTTAACAATCGGAGCAGAAGGCTTGCCGCTTGGTTTTTATAAAATTCTTCGCTCCAGACAAATGCAGCCATAATTCGGTCGCGAAGTTCCGTTGCCGATCCGTTTGAGAGCAAGTTGTACGAACAAGAACTGTTATGTTTCTCAAGTGAAAAGACTTTTAGTTCGTTCAGCCGACCAGCCTTTTCAACATAGCTGGTAAACGCCTCGATCGTTTCTCGATCACCTTTTTGATCAATGAAAAGGAGCCCCTTACCTTTTGAAATCCGGTCTTCCACTATGTGTCCGAGAAAAACGGTTTTCCCGAAACCACTCGCTCCCACAACATGTACGTGATGATTAATCTGTTCGTCCGATAAGAACTCTTTTGGCCGAAGAAACGATTCGGAACTTCCGAGAAATACTCCACGCTTCGCTGTCCGAATTTTATGTTTCGACAAAAGAGATTGATAGAGCGCCTTCATTTCGCACCGCCCGTTACTTCACGCGTTTCGCGAAGCTCGACTGAGAAGTAGTCTCCGTACGCGGAACACTCATCACTTAGAATTTTAAAACAGCTTTCCCGTAGGCAGATAAATCTAACTAATTGAACGGCATTAGACTCACCCTTTCGATCACGAATTAGCTTGAGATAAAACTGGACTTTATCGCGGTAGCGCTGACGTGCTTTCGTTGCGATTTCGATTTCTACGGCAACCCAGCCGAGAACTGGTATTTTCATGAGTCCATCTGGAACATCGCCGCCGCTTAGGCCAAACACTTCACCGTCACCGTGTTTTAACTTTTTGTCCGATATCCACGCGACATCTCCGTTTCCGTTTTCGACCTCTAGCCGAAACAGAATCAGTTCGCGATCATGCGCAAACGTTCGCAAATCAAGACCGACGTTCGGTTTCGGAAACCCTCGCTCAGGGAATACCCTGGAAAGCGCATAATAGCCTTTGAGTGTTACGACGTAAACTTTCGAGCCGCCTAGAAGACTGACTTCCGATTGTAGAAAACCCGCCTGTTCTAGTTGTCGCAGTCGCTTTCTCGCCCATTCCATTGATTCAGTCGACCCGCCCGTGCGTGGTGCGGAGAAAAACTTTTCGAATACTTCTGAGTAGCCGGCAAACTTCATTTCGAGAATGAACTCGAGAACTTTTAGATCTCGCTCGACTAACTCTACGCAGAGCCTCGTTTGGCCTTTCTTAAAGAACGAAAGCTGCTTTTCCCGAATCGAATTTCTAATTCCTCCGCCACCGATAACTTCCATTCTCGAATCCGGTTTTAAACTTTTCATTTCTGAATCCATGTCGCTCTCTCCTTCTTCTTTCCCTGTATTAGAAAAATAAAAAAAATAAAAAAATCCACTACCCACCCTCTTCATTCACTTACTTCTGACTTCTTCTTCTCTTCCCATCTCTCTTCCTGACCACCTGCCCTCAACTCGTTGGGGGTGGGTGGTCAGGAAGAGAGATGCTTTTTCAAAAAAGAAGAAGTCAGCGATTTCGAATCGTTGAAGAGGGTGGGCAGCGAACAAAGCAGCCCAGCCTTGGGATGGTCGTTGGGATGAGTTGGTTCCCTAAACACTTTGTTTCGCTTCGATGCCCCTCAAATCCCAGGAAGGATGGAGAAGGAAAAAGAAGGAAACCGGCCGTGACCCCGCGATACCTGGAGTATCTTTTGCGGGCATTTAAAAGCCGTAACTTATTGATTTTACTTGTGAGGAATTTCGCTAACTTGCTGCCACTTTCGCCAATAGACCTTGGGAAAAATGGGGTGAAAGACGGGACTTGAACCCGCGACCCTCGGAATCACAATCCGATGCTCTAACCACGACATTTATTTTTTGTTTTGACGCCGAAATGTAAAAAAAACCCCGAACGAATTAACGCCGGGGTTTGGTGTGTGTTTGAATGGCTTTAGGCGCGACAAAACGGCCAGCGAGAACCGCTAGGTCGATTGAGATAAAAATGTCGTGGAAATTTAAGCTACACTCTTACCTATATCGTTAAGGCAGAGTGTTTTTGCCGAATTCTGGAATAAATCTTTGGGTAGACTCAAAACCCCACAATTGCCCGATTCAGGCAACTACTTCCTAACCCAATCTTTCATGGCTTCCTCAATTGCGTCCTGAACCTTCAGGTCATCCCTAGCAATCTTCGCGTAAAACGCAGCCAGAACGTCCTTATGGACTTTGAACGTCTTA
>JAYUPS010000278.1:0-7228 GCA_043759945.1 Bdellovibrio sp. | reverse complement strand
CGAATTCAAAGAAATCATCGAACGTCACCTGGCCGGCAAATAACAAAAGGCAAAAGGTGCGCCGCACCTTTGCCGCGTTTTTACGCGGTACTGAGAACCCTCCGAATGAACTTTGGGGGGTTTTTTATTTAGGGCTGTATTAATGACCGTACAGAATCCTGACAGGCGCGGTTGGCACTGGTCTCCTGTATTCTCCGTCGGATGCGATTCCTGAGCGTTTTTTTCCTGTTTATTTTAAGCACACCCGTGGTTTGGGCTGCTCTCGCCGACGGGTCTCACATTGCCCAGAGCGCGGAAACTCTGAAGCAATTGCAGTGGTCCTTTAAGCCCTATCCGGGTGCCAATCCGGCGGGGACTTCGTCTTCGTTTATTACGAACTCATTGAGCATTGGGGTCACCGATAACTTAGAAATCGGTGTAGTACCCCTGGCCTGGCAAGGTGGGAGTGATTCCCAAATGCGGATGCAAAACTTTAATCTACGATACGTTCTTTTCAGGAATGGATTTTGGACTTTTTCTTCGGGCCTACAAAGGCTTTCGATGGATTTCAAAACTCCGACTGCACAGTCTGAAATCGGTATTAACAGTCTGCTCTTGGCCAACACCCTGGTCTTGAACCCAAACTGGCGTATAACTCATAATTTGGTTTGGAGACATATGATCGGCCAAACTCGATACGAATATGTCGATGCACAAGGTAACGCTCAAAGATTTGAGTTTCCCCTCAATACTCCTGCATATAACGATAATTACCTGGATTTGAGCTACACGAAATCAATAACCAATGTTTGGTCTTTTGGAATAAGTCATGCCACCGACAGCGTACTTGGGTTTAACCTGGCCGAAAAAGCCACCTGGGGTGCAGGAATTTCTCACACGTGGAATCTGCGCCGGAGCTGGCTCTCGCAACTTACGATCGGATTCCACAATTTAGATAACCTCGGATCTAGGATCCTCTTGGGTCTGGCCTTCTAAAAATACGAACAAAAAATATTCGCGATCTATATTCAAGATGAAAGTCGAGTTCAATCGACCGCGCGAATCAAGTACACTAAAGGGGTGGTGTCGATCCGTTTTCTCGTCTTTATATCAGTAATGATCGGATTTACGAATCCCTCACCGGCAAAAACTCAATTTGTCGTCGCCACGCTCGGAAATTTAATGATTCCCGACGACGGAACGCCCTCGTCGACGAGCAAATCTAAATTGGGTGTCGGCGGGGCCTTGGCCCTGCAGTACCAATTGAAAAGTTCCAGATGGTCGCTCGATGGAGGCTTGGTCTCTGCGCCCCGCACTTGGAGCAGCACGGTGGGAACATTCGAATCGACTTATGCTATGAACACGCTGCAGATTCCGGTGGGACTGCGCTGGAGTTCCGATTATTTCACAGCGGCCGCAGGGGGTTATATGTCCATGGTGAGCGGTCAAGTGACCCGAGGTCTCAACGGCACGACGTCTTCGCTTTCCCCAAACGATGCGGGCTTAAAATCTGACGATTACGGGCTGTTTGCGGCTTTGGGTACAACATTTCCGGCGAAGAAAAAATATGCGTTCACGATCGAGACTCGCTACAACTACGGGATGCCCGACGTATCGACCGGGCTTTACACTTTATTTGCGAGCGATGTTCAAATCTGGCTTGGAGTGCGATTCAGCCGAGGCAACTAAAGCTTTATTTTAATTTTGCGCACAGATTTAAAACGGCTTTTTGACGGCTGTTGCAATCCGCAAGGCTTCCGCATTTGGATTCACAGTCTTCTTCAATTTTAGGCCAATTTGCAGAGCATTTAATCTGGCAGGCGACGATTTTGGCAGCGCAGGCCGAGTCTTGTTTTGCCATCGCCGAGGGTCCAATTAAAGAAAGTAAAATCAAAATTTGAGTCACGGAAATCTCCAACGTTAGAGTATTTGCAGGTCTTAACATCCTTTGGCGGCATTTTCGATCAGCTAATTACCGGGATCTGTATTTGCGTATCTATTTCAATCCCCTCGGGAGACAAGGCAGCGATCAAGGGACGAACAATCACCCCGGCTTTCTGGGCCAGTTTTAACAGATCCGCGTAAACGGGATCAATCTCGTGGGCCGCTGCAAATTGGATGCAATCGGAACGTTGAATAACGTAGATGATCTCGGCTTCGACCCCCGTTTCTACAAGCTTGATCAACTCGCGCAGATGTTTTTGGCCTCGCTCGGTCACCGCATCGGGAAAAAGAGCACGACCTTGCCCTGTTTGAAAATCACCCTCAGCCATTGTTACGTTTTTAATTTCAAAGTACCGCACAGGTTGACCCCTTTTTAACAGCACCCCATCGAGCCGCGTTTCCTTTGAAATCTTATGCTCCATTTGAATCTCATCGAAGCTTTTCCAGTCGGAAATGAGCTTGTTCTCAAAGGCGGCCTTGACCAGACGATTGGGGAGCGAGGTATTCACTCCCACCCAAGAACCGTCCGGCGCCTGCAAGGCTTCGAGAGAAAAGCGCAACTTGCGTTCGGGGTTGCTTGCCGGAGACAAAAGCGCCCGCGCGCCCTCCCGCAAACAGGATTTTAAGGAACCCGTGTTGGCCACATGGGCGATAACAACCTGATCGCCAAGCCGGACATCGGCGAAAAACCGTTTGTAACGTTTTAAGAAGGTGCCCTCGAGCAAGGGTTGCGAAAATTTCATGGTGGCCGGGATCCTGCCATTCTGTGGCTGCACCTGTCCATCGCCCTGTTTTCAGTGACAAACGACGAGCTGAGCCATAGAACAAGCTATGTCAGAATCTGAAATGAAAACGCCCTCGAAAGGGGCTCCTGTTTTGCGAAAACCAGATTGGCTCAAAGTGCGGGCCCCGTCGGGTGACAACTACGCCCGCATTAAAAATATGCTTGGGGATTTAAAACTCGCCACCGTTTGCCAAGAAGCCAAATGCCCGAACATGGGCGAGTGTTGGTCCGGTGGAACCGCGACGATCATGTTGATGGGTGATGTTTGCACGCGCGTGCAAGTTTTGTCACGTCGCCACCGGAAATCCAAAGGGCGTGCTTGATCCTTTGGAACCAGAAAAAGTGGCGGCCTCGCTGGCCCAATTGGATTTGGAATACGTGGTGATCACTTCGGTGGATCGCGACGACCTACCCGATCAGGGTTCAGGTCATTTTGCCCGCACCGTTCGCACGGTAAAGCGCTTAGATCCCGATTTGATCGTCGAGATTCTAACTCCGGATTTTCGCGGGTCCGACGAGTGCGTGGATTTAATCGTCGAGGCAAAACCGGATGTGTTCGCCCACAATATTGAAACCGTCGAACGACTGCAAAATTCGGTGCGCGATCCCCGCGCCAATTACCAACAAAGTCTGCATGTTTTAGAACGGGTCAAAATCAAAGATCCCACCCGTTACACCAAGAGTTCCCTGATGTTGGGCTTGGGTGAAACGGACGAAGAAATCTTGAAAACGCTGAAAGACTTGCGCGCGATCAATTGCGACGTCGTAACGTTTGGGCAGTATCTTCAGCCCACGGCCAAACATTTAAAAGTCGAAGAGTACGTCACGCCCAAGAAATTCCAGGAGTGGCAAACAATTGCCGAGGACCTGGGCTTCTTGTATGTGGCTTCGGGCCCGTTGGTGCGAAGTTCATACCGCGCGGGAGAGTTTTTTATGAAGGGTATCATCAAACAGCGAAAGGAATCTTTGCAACATGGCAACTGAAGTAAAATTACCCGAATTGGGTGAGGGTGTTACCGAAGGCGAACTCGTGAAGTGGTTGGTCAAACCAGGAGATACTGTAAAGCCAGATCAGCCCGTGGCCGAAGTCATGACTGACAAAGCAACCGTGGAAGTTCCCTCTCCGGTTGGAGGTATCGTTAAAGATTTAAAATTTAAAGTCGGTGACACGATCGGCGTCGAAAATGTTTTACTCACGTTAGACGGTGCGGGTACTGCTACGCAGACTCCAGCTCCGAAAGCAGAACCCGCAGCCAAATCTATGGCTCCGGCCGGCGCGAGCAGCAAAGCCATTTACCCTCCCGTTGCGGACTTCCGCACACTCGCAACCCCGAGCACCCGTCGTTTGGCCCGTGAAAGTGGCGTCGATATCAACACCCTGTCTGGAACCGGATTGGCTGGCCGGGTGACTCGTGAAGATGTGATGCAAAATGGTGGAGGAGCCGGAGTCGACATGGTTCCCTCGGCGATAACAGACGAGCGAGTACCCCTGCGCGGCGTCCGCAAGAAAATTGCCGAGAACATGCAGATGGCCAAGCACATTATCCCGCACTTTACATTGATGGACGAAGTGAACGTCACGGAACTTGTAAAAATGCGCGAAGGCTTAAAAGAGTTCGCGGAGAAGAATAAAATTAAAGTTACTTATCTACCCTTTGTGATGAAGGCCGTGATTGCGACGTGCCGTCAATTCCCGATGTTCAATGCGAGCATCGATGATCAGGCCGGAGAGGTCGTTTATAAAAAGAACTTTAATTTGGGATTTGCGGCGGACACTCCCAATGGCTTGATGGTGCCGGTTATCAAAAATGCGGACCAAAAATCAATTCTGGAACTGAGCGCCGAAATCGTCGATCTGTCGACGCGGGCCCGTGAAAACAAGTTGAAGCTCGATGAAATGAAGGGCGCAACCATCACGATCACAAACATCGGTTCGGTGGCGGGATCTTATGCGACACCGATTATTAATCATCCCGAAGTGGCCATCTTGGGTATGTACAAGATTTCCGACAAAGTCGTCGTGGCCAAAGGCGGTGGATTTGAAGCCATCAAAGTTATGAACGTCACCGTGACGTGCGATCATCGTTTGATCGATGGAGCTGTTGCGGCGAACTTTTTGAAAGAGTTTATGGCGAAACTGGGGAATCCAGCGCGGTTGATGCTGGATATGGCGTAGAAGGGAATTAATTTATGGCTCAGAATTTTGATGTGGTGGTTATTGGTGCGGGTCCCGGTGGTTATGTGGCCGCCATTCGTTCGGCGCAAACCGGGAAAAAAGTCGCCATCGTGGAGCGTGAATTTTTAGGGGGAGTTTGCCTGAACGTCGGTTGCATCCCTTCGAAAGCCATGATTTCGGCGGCTCATTTTCTGCATAAAGCTCAGCACGATGCGGGAACGATGGGTTTTGAGATTCCTTCAATTAAAGTGGATTTTAAAAAAACAGTCTCTTGGAAACAATCCGTCTGTGACAAGATGTCGGGCGGAGTTGGCCAATTGTTGAAGGGAAATTCGGTAACCGTTTTTAATGGCGAGGCCGAATTTAAAACCGCCAACGAAATCACGGTCACCTCCAAATCGGGAAAAGAATCCGTGACCGCTAAAAATTTTATTATCGCAACGGGTTCTCGCCCGATCGAAATTCCGGGCTTTCCTTTTGATGAAAAAAATATTTGTTCGTCGACGGGAGCCTTAGCCTTAGACGAGGTTCCTAAAAAAGTTGTCGTCATCGGTGGGGGCTACATCGGTCTTGAGATCGGTGGCTACTTGGCAAAATTTGGCTCCGAAGTGACCGTGGTCGAAGCAACGGCGGCGGTACTTAATGGCGTCGTAGACCCGGAATGCGCCCAAGTTGTTTCGCGCAAGCTCACCAAAGGCGGAGTTAAGATTCTTTTAAATACCAAAGCCAAAAGCCAAAAGAAATCAGGTTCTGGCTTTGAAGTGACTGTCGAGACCGATGGAAAAGCGGAGACTTTGAAAGCCGATAAAATTTTAGTGATGGTTGGTCGAAAACCAAATTCGGATCAAACAAATCTAAAGGCCGCGGGCGTGTTCATCGACGACAAAGGATTCATCAAAACCGATGCTCAACGTCGGACCTCGGTACCCCATATTTTTGCTATCGGTGATATCTGTGGTCAGCCGATGCTGGCGCACAAAGCTTCCCACGAGGGTGTTCTCGTCGCTGAAATTATCGGGGGCGCAAACCGGGTTTACGACGCGAAGTCTGTTCCCGCGGTGGTGTTCACGGATCCCGAAATTGCATCGGCCGGCATGATGGAGTCGGAAGCCAAAGCCAAGGGTTATGAATTAATCACCGCCAAGTTTCCCTTTGGTGCGAACGGCCGCGCCGTTTCGATTATGGAAACCGACGGTTTCATCAAAATGATTGCCGACAAAAAAACTCATGTTCTTTTGGGCGTGCACATCGTGGGCGCTGAAGCATCCAATTTAATTTCCGAGGCCGTGCTCGCCATTGAAATGGGCGCGCGGCTTGAAGACTTGGCATTGACGATCCATCCGCATCCCACCCTGGGCGAGATCATGATGGAAACGGCCGAAGCGGTGCTGGGACATGCCATTCATATTATCCAAAAGCCCTTGGCCCGAGGAGCCGATGCCCGACCCTGATCGAACCTTGGAGATTCTGGATTGGGGCTTGATCGACTATCGACAAGCCCTGAAGCAACAAGAAGAACTGGTTAACCAAGTCCACGCTTCGAAATCAGGTGTCTTAGTGACTTGCACCCATCCCCCCGTCGTAACAACGGGCCGAAGAACTGCTCCGGAAGACTTTTCTGGGTGGACCGGGGAAACTATCGAGGTCTCTCGCGGGGGCCAGGCGACCTACCATGGGCCCTCGCAATTGGTTATCTATCCGATCCTGCCCATACGTGACATCCCCGCTTATTTGCGCTCTTTGGAAACCGCGATCGTCAGAGCGGTTGCCACATTGGGTGTGACGGCCATGACCTCGGTAGAACAGGCGCCGCACAAGTCCGACGACTTAAACAACACGGGCGTTTGGGTGGGGTCTCAAAAATTAGCCAGTATCGGAATCGCCGTCCGCCGGTGGATTTCTTTTCATGGTCTTGCACTGAATGTCGACCATGATCCGCAGGCCTTCAAAGGCATCAACCCCTGCGGTTACTCGCAAAACACGATGACCAGTTTAGAAAAAATCTTAGGTAAAAAAGTCGACCGAAAAATTCTGACTGAGACCCTAGTGACGGAACTTCAAAGGGTTTTGAAGTAAGTATTGCTCTAAAGATTTTTTAGAAAGAAATTCTCGACCTTGTAGGACTTCAAAAAAGCCGTCATTAAGATCGCCACGAAATGACTTTTTTCAAATTCTTCGATGCGCTGGGCACCCGAAATTTTCTCGAGCAGCAGTTGATTCCGGGACGGCACGATCTCGTCATTGATTGAAATGACGACGCCGATTTTTTTCTTCCGCAACTGGTCTTTGAAATGAATGGGATCAATGGCAATCGAGCGACGCAAGGCAGGCTCATAATTTTGCTC
>JAYUPS010000277.1:0-7231 GCA_043759945.1 Bdellovibrio sp. | reverse complement strand
GTTATTGGAGTTCTGCCCTTCACTTCAGTTAACGGAACCACCAGCATTGCTCAGCTGGGCGCGGTGCCTTTCACTTCGGTCAGCGGCACGATTTCTGTGGCACAAGTCGGAGTTTTGAACGGTTCTCAAGTTTCTGCAGGAACTTTAAATACTTCCGTCGTCGGGTCTTTGCCTTTCACTTCACTGAGCGGTACAATTAGCATTGCACAAATCGGATCGGCGGCCGGCAACGCACAGTTCTCAGGTTTGACCGCAGCAACTGCAGTCAACTCCATCGACAATAGTGGAAATGCTCAAACCTGGAATTGGAATTCGTTGGCCGGAACGACGGGTCTGACTCTCGCGAGCAACAATGTGACGACGGGTTCAATTCTTAACGTTACCGACTCTTTCAACAGTGCCACTAACACTGGGAATGCCATGAGCGTCAATGTGACGGGCGCCACATCGGCCGCTGTTCCGCTTTTTGTACAGAATGCCGGAACCGGAAATTCATTTCGAGTTGACGACGCGGCCGGAGGCGACACCACGCCGTTTATTATCGACGCTAATGGAAACTTGGGCATCGGAACTATAGGACCCCTGTCTGCAAAAGTAGATGTTGTGGGTCAGGTCGTGTCCCGACAAAATACCATCGCCGCCGGTGCCACTGTTGATTTTTCATCAGGTAACACCCAAGTTCTGGACAGCGTTGGCGGTACCGCTATTACTTTAAACAACCTGGTGCATGGGGGACAATACTCGCTGGTGATTCGCGACACGACTTCGCGAATGTACACGTTCACGAATTGCACGAACAGTTTCTTTAAACCTGCCAATACGGCGACCACCGTGGGCACCCGGACGATCTATACAATTTTAGCTACCACCAACGGAGGGACCATGGAATGCTACATCGTGTGGTCCACGGGTTTTTAATTTTTCCATAGAGGGAGTCTTTTCAGCGTGAAATCGACCGGCTCGGTTTTACTCCTAATATTAATGACTTTTTGGTCGATGACCAGCCTGGCGGTCGACAACCGCCTGATGCAAGCCTTGCTTGGTTCCCAGCAGATCCAAGGGCGATATTTTATGGTCCTTTCCAGCGGTGTAGCTGCCAATGATGGACTGTGGAATGGCAACTTGGGTGGACTAGCCGGTGCCAATAGTAAATGCCTGAGTGATTTAAATAAATACGATTGGTTTGGTAAGAATAAAATTATTAGTTTGAATTCGCAGACGGTAAAAGCATTTTTATGCGACGGCACCACTTGTCAGGAGCCCCAGGCCAACACAGGGTATGTTTTTGCCCGAGCCAATTCGACAGTTTCCGGCGGAGCCAGTTTGTACGCAGGAACTTTAGGTATAGGCCCTACGATCGACTGGGATGCCCAGGTCGACACCACGACTTGGTCCGGGGGACTTTATTTTGGTGTCAGTGGCAATTACTGGAGCGGCCGAGGAGCCGGCACAGACACGGCCTGGTCTTCGACCTCGGACACCAATCGATGCACCGTTTGGGCTTCCTCGAGCGGCGGGGTTACTGGCCGAGTCGGAGTTACTGCCGGAACACTACCGACAGCTTATTGGTCAGGCACGACGAATGTTTGCAGTACAAATCTTCGATTGGTCTGCATGGTCACTCAGCCAGGCATGGACGACCAGCCTGACGCCTTTGACTTTTCTGATCTGACATTGGTTACAAAAAATTCAAGCCACGAAGCCAGTTCAGTGCTGGCTGGTTTTGCTGGAAGTTTGCTGGCCTCGGTGATGGTGGATTCAGGAACCAGTCGGCAAGTCCGAAAAAATGGTGCGGGCAGCTGGGCAAGTTCCGTCGAAATTTCTGCGGGAGACACATTAAATCTTCGAATGCAGTCACCCACAACACCCGCCACGGCAAAAAAAATGACGGTGACGGTGGGACAAGGTATCGCAGACTTTGACCTTACCACTTTGGATGATCAACCCGATGTTTTTACCCTAACCGATCTTTGGGCGCTCACTCAAAGCACTCAGTATTCGACCAGTTTTGTGCCCACCGGGTTTGACGTCGCGGTTCCCGCATCTGTGACTGGTGGCGGTGCCGAAATTAGCACCGACAATGCAACCTGGGTGACCAGTCTTACAATCAGTCCCGCCCAAACGCTTTATATCCGGATGACCTCGTCGGCAACGGCCGGCGCGGTGGTGACGACGACTGTGACGATCGGGGGCGCAGGCGTAACGGTTTCCGACAATTGGGACCTAATGAATGCCAGGGACAATATTCTTGTTCTGACAAGCACACTTTGGAATGGAAATTTAGGCGGACTTGCCGGTGCAAACACCAAGTGTTTAGATGAAATTAGCGCCTCGGGAAGTAATTTTAATTTTCAAGGCAAGCCTGGAACAACGATCGGTACCGCCAATGTCAGAGCTTTTTTGTGTGACGGATCTATTTGCCAAAGTCCCGATGTCAGCAAAACTTATTATTTTGCCACGGCCAATGATTTGGCTGCGGGTGGAAATTCGTTTGTTACTAACAGTTACGGGCAAGGCCCATCCAACGGCTCTAATTGGAGATCGACAGGTCGATTCAACTCCACGGCATTTGTTTGGACAGGGAGAACGGCGGGTTCAGCCAATGTTTGGTCTAATACTCCGGACCTGGATCGTTGTTCGAATTGGTCCTCAGCGAGTGCCAGTGTCCTTGGTATGTCCGGCGATTTAGATACTTCAGACGCTGCGCGCTGGGCCGTTGGCACGAGTGCTTGTTCCGGCACTCGGCGGCTTCTGTGTGTGGTCACAAAAACGCCCCAAGACAGTGCTCCGGATCCGATTGTCTTCACCGATGTCGAAAATGCGACACCGAGCACCCAGTACATTTCAAACTCAGTCACCTTGACGGGTATTGTTGGAACAATAAGCCTAACCAACAGCGCGGAAATCGAACTTAACAACTCTGGTTCCTGGGTGACAAGCCTTGGGGGGGCTGCCAACGGAGACACGATTCGAATCCGAGTGAACTCTCCAGCGACTGCGGGAGCTCGCGTGGCGGTCACCCTGAGTGCGGGAGCCATAAATTCTGTTTGGAACGTGACTAATTTTCGAGAAAATCTTTTGATTGCAACAACCACAACTTGGAGTGGGAACTTGGGCGGCTTGGCCGGAGCAAATACGAAGTGTTTAGATGAGCTCAGTGCCTCGGGAAACAATTATGACTTCCAAGGTAAAACCGGAGTGACCCTCAACTCAACCACGGTCACAGCTTTTCTTTGTGATGCAACAACTTGCGCTCACCCGGATTTCGGCGAAGTTTACTGGACGGCCGTGGCCAACAATAAAACTGCGGGCGGCAGTTCTATTTTGATAAATAACAATGCTCAGGGGCCCAACGATTTTTTGAACTGGAGTTCATGGAGTCATTTTCAGGGAATTACGGGCGCCTGGACCGGTCGCGATCAAGGTTCAACAAGTCTTTGGAGTATTAATCCAGGGGTGGTTACTTCTTGCTCGAACTGGACGGATGGTTTGGTTTCCGGAACCGGGCGATCTGGTTTATTTAATTCCACACTCGGAAATCGTTGGTCTGACACCGCGAGCATCACCTGCAATAATGTTCGTCAGCTCTTGTGTTTGGTGACCGGAACCCCTCAAACCCCCAATGTACCAACGGCATTTAGCTTTGCCAGCGTGATTAGGGCGACGCCGGGAGCGACCTACGAGACCAGTGCTGTCATATCAGGTTTCACCGGGTCGTTGACGGCAACCACTCAAGGCAGTGGTGCTCTGCTTAGAATTAATGGGGCCGGTGGTTGGGTGAGCTCCATCACGCTCGTTGCCGGTGACACCCTGAATGTCCAAGCTGTCGCCACCACGACCGAAGGAGCAGCGATAATCACAACAGTTATGGTTGGTAGCCGAGCGGCAACCTGGACCATTACAAATTTGCCCGTGATCACATTACTAACGGGCACCAGTTGGACCGTTCCCGCAGATTGGGATAGCGCCACGAACTCTATTGAATGTGTTGGAGCCGGCGGTCACGGAAGCCAAACCGGATCCACCGGCGGTGGTGGTGGCGGTGGTGGCTATTCGAAAATTACAAATTTAGCTCTGACGCCCGGAAACTCGGTCTCTTATCAAATTGGAATTGGCGGTGGCGGCGGAACGACCAATGATTCTTGGTTCAGCAGCACCGCAACCCTGTTGGCAAAAGGGGGAAGCTCGACAACCACGAACACGGGCGGTTTTGGTGGTTTGGCCGGAAGCGGAGTCGGCTCGACTACATTTTCCGGCGGTACTGGCGGAAATCGAACCAACTTGGGCGGCGGCGGCGGCGGCGGAGCTGCGGGTAAAAACGGCGCGGGCGCTAACGGTGGATCGGCTTCGAGCACCGGAGGTGGTGGCGGTGGTGGAAATGGCGGTGGAACCGGCGGCGGAACATCCGCAACATCCACCGGAGGAGCTGGGGGAAACAACAGCCTGGGATTGGGTTCGGGATCGGGCGGGACCAACGGGAACAGTGGAAATAACGGAAGTAACGGCGGCGGCGGTGGCGGCGGTGGAAATGGCCAGAATGGCGGCAACGGCGGCTCTGGCGTTGAGCTTACAACCGGAATTGGAAGCGGCGGCGGTGGCGGCGGCGCGGGTGACAATGACGATGGCGGAAATGCTGCAAATTACGGCGGCGGCGGCGGCGGGCAAGGGGGCAACGGCAATAACCGTGGCACAGGCTCGGCGGGCGTTTGCGTGATCAGGTACACACCACTTTAGTTGATTTAAATAATAAATTCGACCTTATTTGAGAAATGCTCCAGTACGAGATCTTAACTAATTATGTTTTGTTTATTTCACAATTTTCGGTGGCTCAAAATGAGAATCCTCTACAGCTAAGTCCTGAGTTTACCGTTAAGTAAGCATATGTTTTTGCGGCTGTTTGGCTTCTTGATCACCACCTTGTTTGTAGTTGTTGCGGCCGCAGCAAGCAAATCGCCTATTACCTACCAAGGTCGGATTTTAAATCCCAACAAATCTCCCGTAAACGCTGTTTTGAATTTTCGGTTTATCATTCGGTCACCGACGAATTGTGCTTTGTGGGTGGAAGATCAAGTGATTGACATGCGCAATTCGGGGGGCGCATTTTCGGCTAAAATCGGCGAGGGAGTTAATATTGCCGGCGGCACTCACGGATTTGCCTCGGTGTTTTCAAATTCGGCGACGCTGGGAAGTTTGTCGGAATGTGATATTGGTAACACTTTTGTTCCGGGGATCAACGACGACCGGACTTTGAATGTTTCCTTCAACGACGGAAGCGGGTCGCAGGTCCTACCAAGCCTGGCAATCAAGTCGGTGCCCTTTGCCACAGAAGCCGCAAGCTCGATGGCGCTCCGGGGAATAAAAATTTCTCAAACCTCGCCAACCAACAATCAAATTTTACGCTACGATTCAGTTTTAGATCAGTGGGTTCCCTTCTCACTTGCTGCCGGAGGTTCCGTCACCAATGTGGACCTGACCGTAGCGGGCGGAGTGTTTGATGTGGCCGGCGGACCCATCACGACAACGGGAACTTTCGGTTTGACCTTGGCGAGCCAGGCGCAGAATCGCGTCTTTGCCGCACCCACCGGAAGCGCCGGAGCTCCGACATTTCGTTTGCTTAGTTCTTTAGATCTTCCCGCTTTGCCAGCATCACAAATTACAAGCGGCACTTTGTCGGCGGCAGTGGGCGGAACCGGATTGGTTCCTGTCGTAGGAGCAGCGAACAAGCTTTATGCTGTGAATGCTGCCGGAACAGGAACTGAGTTTAAATCACTCAATGCCGGAACCAATGTCACTTTGGATTACACTGTTCCAGGTCAAATCACGGTCAATGCTTCGTCCAGTGGGTCCGTAACACAAGTCACTGCAGGATTGGGTTTGAATGGTGGTTCCATAACTAGTACCGGTACCATTTCTTTGGCTGATACTTTGGTGACACCAGCCAATTACGGATCCTCAAATTTTTCTAGCACGTTCACAGTAGACCAACAGGGCCGGCTGACAAATGCGGGTTCCATTGCGATCGCGATTAACGGAAATCAAGTCACCGCAGGGACTTTAAACACTTCGGTTTTGGGATCGGTGCCGTTCATTTCATTAAACGGAACTATTAGTCTCGCACAGCGCGGACCAATCGACGGATCGACGATCACCAATATCGACGGAACTTCGATTACTACCGGTACAATTAACTGGGCAAGATTTGGATCTTTGCCCTCGTCGCAGCTTTCGGGAACTCTCGATACTTCGGTGGTTGGGGTTCTTCCGTTCTCGTCAGTAAGTGGCACTACCAGCATTGCTCAGCTCGGTGCGGTGCCTTTCACGTCTTTGAACGGAACAATCAGTCTGGCTCAACGTGGACCAATCGACGGATCTTCGATCACAAATATTGATGGCACATCGATCACTACGGGTACTATCAACTGGGCAAGACTTGGATCTTTACCTTCGAATCAACTCGCGGGAACCATTGCTTTTGCTCAGCTTGGTTCGCTCGAGGCTTCACTGGTAACAAGTGGAACTTTCGGTTTGGCAAGACTTGGAACGGTTCCTTTTTCGCAATTAAATGGAACCATTAACTTAGCTCAAGTCGGAGTGCTCAACGGTTCTCAGGTTTCGGCGGGTACTTTGAACACGTCGGTCGTTGGATCTCTGCCCTTCAATTCACTCAACGGAACAATCAGTCTCGCTCAACGTGGACCAATCGACGGATCTTCGATCACCAACATCGATGGAACCTCAATCACTACCGGAACCATTAACTGGGCACGATTCGGTTCGTTACCTTCAAATCAACTCGCGGGTACTCTAGATATTTCGGTGGTTGGAATAATTCCATTTACATCAGTTAGTGGAACCACCAGCATTGCTCAATTGGGCGCGGTGCCTTTCACTTCGGTAAATGGCACGATTTCCGTAGCACAAGTTGGCGTGCTTAGCGGAGCTCAAGTCTCTGCAGGAACTTTAAACACAAGTGTCGTTGGCTCTCTGCCTTTCACGTCTTTGAACGGCACCATCAGTTTGGCTCAACGCGGACCGATTGATGGATCTTCGATAACAAATATTGATGGTACTTCGATTACTACGGGTACTATCAACTGGGCACGATTCGGATCTCTGCCTTCGAATCAACTCGCGGGTACTTTGGACACCTCTGTCGTTGGAGTTCTTCCTTTCACCTCAGTCAGTGGAACTACCAGCGTTGCTCAACTTGGCGCGGTGCCTTTCACTTCAG
>JAYUPS010000276.1:0-2853 GCA_043759945.1 Bdellovibrio sp. | reverse complement strand
TTCAGGCCATCATTCGCGCCTCGGCTATTCTAGACCGAACTTACAAGGGTGTTGTTCGGGAAGTGACGTTTGCGGCGCGTGATCAGGACCGGTACGGCCGAACTACGGCTGTGGAATTTCCGATGCGTTTGGAAATTTTAGATTTCGACGAGCAGATCCAGCCAGGGATGAGCGTGATCGTGGATATCATCACGTTAAAAAAAGAAAATGTCTTGCGGCTCAGACACGAATATATTGGAAAAGACAAAGACACTTATTTTTTGAATCTTGAGGGAGGCAAAAAACAAGTGATCCAGGTGGGCGCGCAAAATGAAGAATTCAGCGAAGTTATTGGCCAGGATCTCGAGGGGCTGGTCGTTCAAAAAGTCAATTTCTCGGACATTCTCGAGAATCGATGAACCCAATCATTGAAGTTCAAGATTTAAAATTTTCCTACCAGACTGAAAATCAGGTTCCCGTGCCTATTCTGTTTGGTCTGAATTTTAAAATCTATCCCGGCGAATTTGTGGCCATTCAAGGTCCCTCGGGTTCCGGAAAGTCGACAATTTTGTATTTGCTCGGCTGCCTGAATCCGATTCAGTCTGGCAAACTGATCATTGGAGGTGTGGATGTTTCAAAACTGAACGACGATGAGCTGGCTCTTTTTAGAAACGAAAACCTGGGATTTGTCTTTCAACAATTTCATCTGCTACCCAAAGCCAATGTGCTCGAAAATATTTTACTCTCGGCCCGGTATCCGATCGAAAAACCCAAAGATTTAAAAATATTCGTCAACAAGGCCAAGCTACTGGCCGAGCGTTTCGGACTGACCGACCGGCTTCATCATGGACCGCAAGAGCTTTCCGGCGGACAACAGCAACGGGTGGCGATCGCCCGCGCGCTTTTAAACGAGGCTCCCGTAATTCTGGCCGATGAGCCCACCGGAAATTTGGATTCTAAGAGTGCGGCCATAGTGATCGACGCATTGAAGTCTTTAAAATCAAATGGCAAAACTATCGTTCTGATCACACACGATAAGGATATCGCGAGTCAGGCCGACCGGATTATTTTTATCCAAGATGGAAAAGTTTTGCAGGAACAGGGAGTGGCTCAACCCGGAGGTGAATCCAACTTATCAATGATTCGGCCAAGCTTAGGAAAGAGTGATCCCTTCCGTTCCTATTTTAGGCTTTTGCCATTTGCTGCGGGCAATATTTTTAGAAATCGACTGCGCTCAATTTTAACCATGATCGGCATTTCGATTGGCGTGGCCTCCGTTTTAGCCATGATTACTTTGGGGCAATTTGCCAAAGAGCGAATTCTTTCCGGTTACGCCGAGCTTGGAATTAATACTCTCAGTTTTCGCGGCGAACAAAATTGGGACCAAAAAGCAACCGACATGTTTGGACTGACTTTCGCAAGCTTTAGTTGGGAACGGGATCTTGAGCCCTTAAAAACAATTTTTCCGGACGTTCAATTGATTACCCCGCAAATGCAGACCTGGAGGAGTGCGTTCGCGTTTGGCGGAAAGTCGATCGACGATGAGACTCGGGTCTTGGGCGTTAACGACGAAGCCTTTGCCATCGTGGACCGGAAGCTTTCTGCGGGCGTTCCCATTTCCATCTTTCACGTTAAAAACCGCTCGGCAGTCTGCGTGATCGGCGCGCAAGTTGCCGAGAAATTATTTTCTAATGTTGAGCCGCTGGGGGAAGTGTTGCGGGTCACCACGACGGAGAACAGTTATGGCTGCCGGGTCATCGGCGTGGCGGCGCCGGTTAACTCCAACAAAGAAGGTAGAAATCCGGACCTGGAGATTTTTATACCTTACACTTATTTTCAAAGTGCGGTGGGAGGTTGGTGGGAACAGCGTATTCGGAATGTCTTAATCAAGGTTAAGCCAGGGCAGGATATGGAAAAAGTTGGTAAATCCCTGCAGGCATTTTTCGAACGCAAGTACGGGACCTCGGGCCGGTTCCGCGCCAGCGCCGACAGTATTTTAATTGGTCAAATGAATCGGTTCTTAAATATATTTTCAATTTTTTTGGCGAGCATCGCTTTTATCTCACTGACCGTGGGAGGAATTGGTATCGCCAACATGATGCTGGTGTCAGTTTCGGAACGCTACCGAGAAATTGGCCTTCGCAAAGCTTTGGGGGCGACGAACACCAGCATTCGCCAACAATTTTTATTGGAAGCTATTCTGCTTTGCGGAATTGCGGGGGCGCTTGGTCTGGTCGCGGGGTTTGCGGGATATGAGATTATTATTTGGGGCGGTTCTAAATTAATTCCAAAATTTGAATTCGAATGGGTCTTCAATTTTCAAGCCTTGGCATTGTCGTTGGGATCGATCTTAGCGGTGGGGGTGTTGAGCGGATTGGTGCCCGCCCTGAGAGCCGAAAAACTTTCGCCTATTGAGGCCCTGCGGTCTGAATAGTTAGGTTTTGAGACTTCATGGGGTCTTTGGCATTCACCACACTTTTGCCGCAAGACCGCAAGAGCAGTTGCAGACGATGACTCTCGGTGCGCGCTCCGCAGCGGTGTTCAGTGCCCTGACGACAGAACTGGGACCGGTTCCCGCAAGTGCGTCCCAAAGAATCCATGTCAAAAGGACATTTGCACTGGGTTGCCAGGGCCAAGTTTGGTATCAGCATTAGAAGTAAAACAAAAAGCCGCATATTCTCAGATTCGGTCGTTTCCCGACTGGACTTGAGACCGGCAGGCCGCAAAGTCATCAACTTTTCAAAGTCTTAGGCGAACTGTCTCATTAAGCTACGATTTTACGCCCCGACGGACTGAGCTTTTAAGGAGTGGCGCTTCGGGAAGCGGGCCAAAAAGCGTCTTGGGATGCCCTGGGGGATGCTCAGTTCCAAGCCG
>JAYUPS010000275.1:0-7296 GCA_043759945.1 Bdellovibrio sp. | reverse complement strand
AGTCGCAGAAAGATCCGATCACGCACATTAGCTTTTTGGCGTTTATGCAAGCCAACGGGCTTGCCGCGGAACCGCTTTTGGAGATGGTGGAGAAACCTTGGTTACGAAAATACATACCCTATTTGGGAATGGCCGTGGGAATGGCGGCCTCGCAGATGGTTCACGGCATTGCGCATTCGGAACTCTTAAAAAATTGTTCCAAGAGTTTGATGAGCCAGGGCATCAATGAATCCAATGAAAAATGTGACGCCGCTTGGTCAAACTTTGGCACGGGCTGGGGTCCGGTCGTTTCTGAATTTTCCACCAGTTTAATTAGCATGTTTATGTCTTCCGTGTTCTCTGCTGCCGGCAGCTGGATGGCCACGACGATTTCCCAAAAGGCCATTCAGATGATGGGAATGGAGCTTCTGATTTTTGCCATTCCCGGAGGCGGCATGTCCCGAGCCGTACGATTTGTGCTTAACACCGGCAAAAATATCCAGTTTTTGGCCTGGGATGTCTACTTGCGAACTCCGATAGAAAACTACTTTACAAACTCGGGCTCAAATCAAGTGATCGAGAAACTTTCGGAATGTTTGGGCGCTCATTTGTCCGCTCAAAAGCGAAATAAATGGAAAGAAAATACAAGTTTTGCGAGCGACGAGCGATTTACAACCCGGCATTTCTGCGATGGCAATATGGTCGACTCAACGGGGAAGCTTTTTGATCTTTATCGTTACTGGAGAAGCGCAAATTTAAAACATGCTGTAGCTATCCAACAGAACTGGTTTCAGTATCTTACGACTCTTACAAATCATTACAGAACCACCCAAAGTTTCTACCAGGATCTCACCGACAAAGTTTACAAGAAAATGTACAAGCTGACCGACAAAAGCTCTTCGCCCTTGGATCAAATTGTTCCCCTTTTTGGAGTCGTGCAAAATACGAGTGCTGAAATCGATTGGACCCAGTACCTGGAGTATCCCCAAGATTTAGAGAAAGAACAAATCGGTGTTGTCAATTATGTGGCGGAGCAGATGTCCTTTGATAAACAAGCCGATGACGGTCTTTACCGTGCGCTTACGGAATGGGAAAAGAAAATTTTTGATCAAATTCAAAGCGCGCTCAGCAGTGGTGATTCAAAAACCATCGGCAAAGGTCTGGATCAAATTAACCGCATCTATCAAAGACCTTCTGGAATCGTTCCCGCGAGCCATGAGTTCTTGAGTTCGGAAGTTCTAAAAAAGGGTTTTAAGTCTATTTTGAAACTGCTGGGAGAGCCCGCGCCCCAGTGGATTCCGGGTCAGGGATTTTTATCCGCTTGGATTCGCGTCGAAGGAAAACAGGAAAGTCCTTTTGCTCGCCGATTAAAGCAGATGCAAACTCCGACGGCACCCGAGTTTCTTTTGGCCTCGATGGCATGGGGGCCCGATGCCTCTGCCGGCGAAAGTCTGATCAGCAAGTGGGGACTTTCAGGTTTTCAAGCTTACTTCCAACCGCCAAAAATCTTACGAGGAACCGAAGTTCTAAGGATGTCCGTACAAAATAGCGACACAATTTTTAGTCAAAAGATTTGGATTAATAGCAACCCCCAAGCCTGCGCCTCGGGAGATCGAGCCTGTTATCACTCTATTTTTGACTGGGTCCGGAGCGGGCATTTACGAAGTGACATCTTAACACCCGAGGGCAACAAGTTCAGTACGTGGTGGAATCAGCATGTGGAACCCCAGTATCTCAAAGCCTGGAAAGACTTTGAGTTAAAGTACGAGGAAAATGTTCAATCCATCGCGAACCGGCTTTTCGATCCGAAAAATCATTACGCAAATACAACGTCTGTGCCCAACAGTCCCTTGCTCGCTTTAGAACAGGAACGAAGCGTCGCTCTGTTTATTCTTAACTCGATTTACAGCGCGGAAGTTCAGACACCGGTATCCGAAAACACGTTAAATCGCAAATTTAGCATTTTGAAAGACTCCGCCCAAATGAAGTTGGAAAACTTTCCGGCGCTAAAGGCCTATCAAGCGGAATGGCAAAAAAGCCGCGAAATATTTAAAAAAGTTCGGATAAAACCAACGACCGAATCAAAAGACGCGAATGAAAAATTCTTTGTCTCCAGACTTAAAGAATCTGAGCTGAAAACCGCGCAGGAAAGCCTGGATGAAAAACTGAAAATTGTGTTGGCCGAAATTAACTCTAAAGCAACTTCGACCGTCACCCAAAGTATGGCCAAAGCATCCCTTGAATCTCTGATGGGTTCCCACCAGGAACTTCTGGACTACAGCTTGATCATAAATTCCGCAAGCTATGTCGAAAATCACATCTCTGGAACAGTTACCCGCAAGCGATGCATGGAACAGCTGACAACTCTCGATTCCGGACAGAACTTATTTCGCGGTTTAAATAACAACAAAGACTGTCAGACAAATTCAGATCTCGTAAAAAGCTTAAATTAATAAAGAGAGGCTTTAATGAAAAAGACAACCTACATAACCTTGACCGGATTGGCGATGGCCCAGTTTGCAATCGCCCAAAGTTTTAAACCTCGAACACAAGAGACCAAGCGCTCGGTGATTGAGACTATGGTGGAACGCGAACAACGAAACAAAGGCCAAATGCAGGTGCGCCAAGCCGGTCTGCAAGTCGAGTCCACAAACCACATGGTCAACTTTCTGTCGGCGCAAACACGTGGTCAAACCGATGCCACTCAGTTAAAAGCCGGATTGATTCGCGAGTATCAGGTTCAACTAACCGATGCAAAAGCCAATTCGACACGGGTCGTGATCGTCAAAGTCGACAGCCTGGCCCAAAAAATTTCTCAAGAAGCCCAAAAAATCAAAGAAGCGAACGAAAATTCTTTAGTGGGCGATGCCTACACAGCTCATAACGCTCGCAAAAATATGGTGGATCTAAGCGCAAAATTAATCGGAGTGGCTTCTAAAAAGTATGCAGGCTCAGATACAAAATTGATCCTGGCCCGTGATGCTTTTGCCCGTCTGGTTGAAACCAGCACCAAGGTTCTAGATTCTAACTCGGGAGCACGCGCCCGCGAGATTAGTGAGCACAACCGGATTATCAGCGAAGTCGTTAAAGCCAAGGAAACTGACGATCGATTGTCCGACGCCGAGGCCATGTACTTGGGTGCTAAGTCCGCTCAGGAGCAGATGCAAGCCGAAACTGCCAAAGAGACTGGCATCACGAACAGTGAATCCGCTGAAGCCAAATCGCAACGCCTGCAAGACTATTTAAAAGAATTAAAGGAATGTACTTAATTAGAAGTCGTCGTACGGGGAATCGGTCGTCACGAACATGATCTCGATACGGCGATTTCGATTTCTATTTTCTTCGGAAACATTGGGCACCAGGGGTCGTTGATCGGCATAAGACATCGCGGCCAATCGCTTTGCGGGAATAGCGTGGACCTTGATGAGATATCGAACCACTTGAGTCGCCCGAGAACCGGCAAGCTCCCAATTGCTTTCAAAACCTGAATTTAACGATACGGGCAGATCATCGGTATGACCTTCGACCATGAGACGGTAATTGGTTTTTTTCAGCACCACCGCAATTTTATCAAGAACCTGCATTCCTTCGCGACGAATTTTTGAAGATCCCGGCACAAAGAACGAGTTCGCAGCCAGAGACATCCGTACACCCATGGCATCGTGTCGCAATGTGGTTACCGTTTCCTTGCGCTGACTTTCAGAGAGCAAGGTTGCTAAGTCTTTTTCGATTGATTCTTCCAGTTCCGCACTGTTGATCAGCTTTGCCTGCTCTTTGTTACTTATGTCATCGATAGCTTTACCGGAATTCACGGTGGCAACCAACAGGGCCGGATTCAAACTTCCGCCGATTGTCGGATAGTTAAATTCCTGGCGAATCGAATCCTGAAATCGCTTTTCTTTGTCGATGTTTTGGGTTGACGTCGCGTAAAGAACAACAAAAAAAGCAAACAACAGGGTTATAAAGTCAGCGTAGCTGACCATCCAGCGGTCTTGCCCCTCGTCCTCTTGAATGTGCTTTTTACTTTTCATAGGTCGAACTCAAGAAAGCTCGTAGTTTCATTTCCAAAAGAAGAGGGTTTAAACCGGCCTGAATTCCCAAAGCGCCTTCTAAAATCATGCGCTGAACTTTTAATTCTTGCTGAATGCGCTTCTTAATTTTATTTCCCAAGGGTAACAAAATTAAGTTAGCGACGCCCACTCCGTAAATGGTGGCCACAAACGCCACCGCTATTCCCGAAGCGAGCTTGCTGGTGTCCGTAAGATTGCTCATCACTTGAATTAAACCTAAAACCGCTCCGATGATGCCGATTGTCGGGGCAAACCCTCCGGCCTCGGTCCAAACTTTGGCGCCGCCCATGAGATGCTGCTCTTGCACTTCGATTTGATTCTCAAAAACGCTCTCTAAAAGTTTTGGATCTATTCCATCAATCACCGCTCGGAGTGAATTGGCCAAGTAAACGTTGGGCTGAGTTTTCACTTTTTCTTCCAGCGCCAACAAAGATTCTCGCTTTACGAACCGAGAGTACTCCAAGATATCTTTTAAAAGACGCTCGGCCTCTTTTTCGGATTCGCTTTCAAAAGCTTTTTTTACCAATCGAAGGGCAAGATTGATATCGCGGGCGCCCGAGGAAACTAAAACCGCTCCCAAAGTTCCCAGCAAAATAATCAGGAAAGAAGCGCCTTGAAGCAGGGAACTCATTTGTCCGCCCTCGATGGCGTTTCCAAATAAAATTCCACCGATGCCGACGATGATACCAATTACGGTAGTTGGATCCAAGCTGCCCCCTCGATGTCGTTGCCAGAATGGCATAATCAAACTAACTTATCAATGTATGATAGATTGGCTGCTCGGCCTGGACGCCACACTTTTTCTTTCAGTCAATCGCGATTGGGCATCGTCGTTGACCGATATTTTTTTTCCTTTTTTAACAGACCTGCACAAGCGACCTGTCTTTCTGGCAATTGCACTCCCTGGACTAATGGCTATTTTTTATTTCTACCGGAGAGCTACTTGCGGTCTTACGTTTTTCTTTTTAATTTTTGCGACCGCTTTTTCAGATTTTTTCGGGAGCCAATTTATAAAAAAGCTAGTCCAAAGGCCAAGACCCTTTGATACGATCCCTGAAACCATCCAACGGTGTCCCGCGGGGGGATTCTCGTTTATTTCAAATCACGCGATGAACATATTTACCTTTTGTACTTTTTTAGCCTTGGTATTTCCAAAGGCTCGTTGGCCACTTTTAGTCCTGGCGTTTTTGGTAGCCTACAGCCGGGTTTACTGCGGAGTGCATTACCCCCTGGATGTGATCTGCGGCGCCATGCTGGGAATCGGGGTCGGTTCGCTAGCTCATTACGGGCTTTCAAGATATAAAGAGAGACCATGGCCAAAATTTTAGTTACTGGCGGAAACGGGTTTTTAGGAAGTTGGACGGTCAGAAAACTGATCGATCAAAGTCACGACGTCTATTGCCTGCTTCGTCCCCAAAGCGATACGAGCGAACTTAAGGGGCTCAAGTTTCATCGCATGAACGGAGACGTGACCCATCTCGATTCTTTAATGAAGGCCTTTCAGGGAATGGATGGCGTTTTTCATTTGGCAGGATTGGTTGCTTACAAAGCGGCCGAGCGCAAGAACATGGAAAGAGTCAATGTCCAGGGCACCAAGAATGTCATCGAGGCCTGCCTAAAGAATAAAGTGCCCCGCCTGTTGCACGTCAGTTCGGTCGTTGCCGTTGGCGCAGGTTTTACGAAGAGCCCACTCTTAGACGAGAATTCCGAATACAACATCTCACGCATGAACTTGGGTTATTTCGAAACCAAGCACGATGCCGAGCTCGCCGTGATCGAGGCTGTAAGAACGCGTGGTTTGAATGCGGTGATTGTTAATCCCGCCACCATCTATGGTCCTGGTGACGCCAAAAAGGGCTCTCGAAAAACTCAGATCAAGGTCGCCCAAGGGAAGTTTCCCTTTTACACCAGCGGCGGCGTTAACGTAGTCCCCGTTGGCAACTGCGTGGACGGAATGCTTGCGGCCTTTACCAGAGGGCGCACAGGCGAGCGCTATATATTGGCGGGCGAGAACTTAACCATCGAACAACTTTTCCAGATCATCGCCGAGGCCGCCGGCGTAGCACCCCCCAGTCGAAAAATGCCTTCGGTGCTCCTGCACCTGCTGGGTTTTGTCGGAGATTCGGTTTCACCTTTGGGTTTGCCATTTCCGGTGAGTCGGGAAAACGCGTGGACGGCCACGTTGTTTCATTGGTTTACCAGCCGCAAAGCGCAAGAAGAGTTGGGATTCAAACCTGGCTCGGCCCAAGAGGCTATTCGATCCAGCGTTAAATGGATGAAAGAAAATGGTTACCTGAAATGATTTGGAAAACGGCAAAACTGGCTTCCATTTCCTTGATGGCATTGACCGTCTTTATTTTGTGCGTGGCCCTGTATCTTTATTCCTATGTACCGACCCGAAAAGAAATTCGAGGTTGCATGACAACTAAAATGTTTCAGGTCAATCTTTGCCCTGGTTCTAAAACTTACGTACCGCTATCAAAGATTTCTCAAAATTTGCAAAAAGCCGTTGTCTTAACTGAAGACTCTGCTTTTTGGGATCACAGCGGATTTGATTTAAAAGAAATGCAGCGAAGTTTAGAAAAAAATATGGCGAAGGGGTCTTTTGTCCGTGGCGGCTCCACCATAACTCAGCAATTAGCTAAAAATCTTTTTCTAACGCCCGAGAAAACGATGCAGCGTAAAGTTTTGGAAGCTCTAATTACCCTACAAATTGAAAAAAACTTGAGCAAAAAAGAAATCTTAGAGCGCTATCTGAACGTCGTTGAATTTGGTCGTAAAATGTACGGGGTTAAGCAAGCGGCGCAGTACTATTTTAAAAAAGATCCCTCCGCGCTTTCGGTCGTCGAATCTGCATTTTTAGCTTTCCTGTTACCGAGTCCCGAAAAATATTCGATCTCTTTTTTTAAGAAAAACCTAACGCCCTTTGCCCGCAAACGCCTGAACGACATCATAAACAATATGTACCGCTACAATCGCATCGACGAAAGCCAGTACGAAATCGCCAAACAACAAATCAATTACTTTATTCAAGGGTCCGCTTTCCAACAAACCCCACAAGATCTGGATTTAAATGCTCCGGAAGAAGAATTTTGGGAAAATGAACTGTCAGATACTGAGGCGCCGGAGCATGCGGTGAATCGCGAAGCGGGTCAACGCCAACGCGACCGTCAGAATGATGCCCAAATGAAGGAAGATGAACGGGTTTTCGAAAGCGCCGACTCCCCCCAGGATCAAACTCCGGCTG
>JAYUPS010000274.1:0-7302 GCA_043759945.1 Bdellovibrio sp. | reverse complement strand
TTAATTTTAGATTTTGGATCTCAATTGACCCAGTTGATCGCGCGCAGGTTGCGAGAGCTCAATTATTATTCCGAAATTGTGCCTTACTTTGAAGGCTTGGATAAAATAAAAGCTCGAAATCCGATTGGTTTAATTTTATCGGGTGGACCCAGTTCGGTTTATGAAGAAAAAGCACCGGTGCGAGATATTCGAGAATTGGAAGGCGTCGCGCCTATCTTGGGAATTTGTTACGGCATGCAATTGATTTGTCATCAGTTGGGTGGCGTGGTCACCAAAAGCGATCACCGTGAATATGGTTTTAGTACCGTGACCTGGAAAGAAACTTTCGGCAAAGTTCCTTTAAAACAAAAAGTTTGGATGAGTCACGGGGATATCGTCAAGGTTCCACCCGCGGGCTTAAAAATCGTGGCCCAAAGTGAAAGCGGGTTTGCGGCGGCAATCAAGGGTTCAAAAATTTGGGCGGTGCAATTTCATCTCGAAGTGGCGCACACCGAGCACGGCATTGAAATCCTAAAAGGTTTTGCGGAGCTTTGTGGGGCTAAAGACAATTGGAATGGGCCCGCTATTTTAGAACATCTGCAAATCAAAGTTCGTGAGCAAGTGGGTCCAACGGATCACGTCCTGTGCGGCTTGTCGGGTGGGGTTGATTCCTCGGTGGTGGCAAGCCTTCTGACAAAGGTTTTGGGAAAAGAACGTGTGCATTGTGTTTTCGTGAACAATGGATTGTTGCGAAAAAATGAATACATGGAAGTTTTGCTTCAGTACCAAAATTTGGGTTTGAATATCCGGGGCGTGGACGCGCAGAATGAGTTTATCTCGGCACTGCGGGGAAAAGTAGATCCGGAAGAGAAACGAAAAACAATAGGCCGCGTATTCATCGAAGTGTTCGAGAAATCTCAGCCCCAAGGACTAACGATAAACTGGCTTGCGCAAGGGACCCTCTATCCCGATGTAATCGAGAGTGTTTCGGTTTTGGGCGGGCCTTCTCATGTTATTAAGTCGCACCATAATGTGGGTGGCTTACCTGAGAAAATGCGCATGGGGCTGGTTGAACCCTTGCGGGAACTTTTTAAAGATGAAGTGCGGTTGATCGGTAAGCAACTGGGTCTTCCCGATGAAATTTTGGGTCGACATCCGTTTCCGGGTCCGGGTCTGGCAATTCGTATCTTGGGAGAGGTCACCGACGAATCGCTTTCCATGGCCAAAGAGGCCGACCATATTTTTACCGAGGCTCTGCGCGCGCACAATTTGTATCATAAAATTTGGCAGGCCTTTTGTGTTTTGACCCTAAGTAAAACCGTCGGAGTCCAAGGCGACGGTCGAACTTATTCCCGCGTGTTGGCTTTGCGCGCGGTGACCAGCACGGACGGAATGACTGCCGATTGGTATCCCTTTGAATTTGAATTTTTGAGAGAAGTTTCAAATCAGATCACCAACAAAGTGCCGGGGATCAACCGGGTCGTTTACGATATCACGAGCAAACCTCCAGCCACGATTGAATGGGAGTAAGAATTGTCGTTTGTTCACCTGCACACTCATTCGGAGTATTCGTTACTCGAAGCGGCCGTCCGGCTCAAGGATCTGGCGAAAAAAGCGCAGACGCTGCAGATGCCCGCCGTTGCATTGACGGATCTAGGGAACATGTACGGGGCCATCGAGTTTTACTTTGCTTGCAAAGATAAAAATGTAAAGCCGATTTTGGGACTGGAAGTTTATCTGGCTCCGGGGAACAACCGGCATTTAAAAACGGTGGATCGCAACGAAGGTAAAAAAGAACCCACTCGGCTTGTGCTTTTGGCGCAAAATGAACAGGGCTACCGAAATCTTTGTCAGATATCGACTGTTGGGTTCATGGAGGGCTTCTATTACAAACCGCGCGTCGACGAAGAAATTTTAGCAAAGTTCAGTTCGGACGTGATCGCTCTGTCCGGGGGTTTGCAGGGAGATATCTCGCAGAAATTTTTGCGAGAGGGCCCTGATGTGGCCCTGGCGCAAATAAAAAAATACCAGCAGATCTACGGCGATCGCTTTTACCTGGAGATCAATCGCACGGGACTTTTGGACTGGAACAAGCTCCTGACTTTTTATCAAGAGGCCAGCCAAATGACCGGCATTCCCCTGGTGGCGGCCAATGATGTTCATTACTTGGAGCGCGATGATCAGATGTCGCAAGAGGTTTTGCTTTGCATCGGCAACAATCAGACTCTGCAGGACGAGACCCGGCACCGCTTGGGCTCGGATCAGTTTTATTTTAAAGCCGCGGATCAAATGCAGGAACTTTTTAAAGATATTCCGGGTGCTTGCGATCGGACTTTAGAAATAACCGAGCGCTGTGATTTAAAATTCAAACTTAAAGATGACACCGGAAAACCCATCTATCATTTGCCAAGTTTTCCGACCGACCAAGGCGTCACCCTCAAGGAAGCTATCCGGCAAGAAAGTCTTAAGGGACTCGGGGAGAGATTGCACGAGGCCGAGAGTCGGGGCGAACCCGTTTCTCCCGACGAGAAACCAAACTATCTGGCGCGCCTGGATTTTGAACTCAACGTTATCGATCGCATGGGTTTTAACGGGTATTTTCTAATCGTGGCGGATTTTATTAATTGGGCCAAACAAAACGACATTCCTGTCGGTCCTGGTCGGGGTTCCGGGGCAGGTTCCCTGGTCGCTTACTCGTTAAAAATTACTGATTTAGATCCGATGCCTTACAAGCTTCTGTTTGAGCGATTTCTAAACCCGGAACGTATTTCCATGCCGGACTTCGACATCGACTTTTGTCAGGACCGGCGTGGCGAAGTGATTCGTTACGTGTCTGAAAAATACGGAGAAAAATCGGTTTCCCAGATTATCACTTACGGAAAGCTCCAAACTCGCGCCGCGATTCGCGATGTGGCTCGTGTTTTGGGAATGACCTTTGCCGAGAGTGACGCGGTTTCTAAAATGATTCCTGATGTTTTGAATATTACTTTAAAGCAGGCTTTGGAATCCGAACCACGTTTGCGTGAAAGCATGGAGCTTAATCCCCAGGTCAACACACTGATTGATTTGGCATTGCGGGTCGAGGGCATGGTCCGGCACGCGGGGATCCACGCGGCAGGTGTGATCATCGCCGACGGACACTTGGTCAACCACGCGCCGCTTTGCCGGGGCGCGGGCGGCGAAAATGTCGTCCAGTACGACATGAAACACGCCGAGAAAATTGGACTGATCAAGTTCGACTTTTTAGGACTAAAAACACTGACTCACATTCACGAAGCCTTGAAATTAATCGGGGTCAATCGCGGCAAGAAAATACGCCCTCAAGACATTTCACTTCAGGATCCCGGAATCTACGAAATCATGTCCCGGGGCGATACGGCCGGAATCTTTCAGTTTGAGGGCGACGGAATCACGGATGCGATTCGAAAAATTCGTCCCAATAACTTTTTTGATATCACCGCGATCAATGCATTGTACCGACCAGGACCAATGGCCAACATTCCGGAGTTTGCCGCGCGTAAAAACGGCGAGGTCAAAGTTGAATTTATTTTTGACGAATTAAAAGAAGTCTTGCAAGAGACCTACGGAATTATTGTCTACCAAGAACAGGTTATGGCGATTGCCGCGATCATTGCGGGATACTCTTTGGGTGAAGCCGACATGCTTCGGCGTGCAATGGGTAAAAAAATCAAAGAGGAAATGGATCAGCACCGTTTGCGCTTTTTAGGGGGTGCCAAAGAACGGGGACACGACCAGAAAAAATCAGAAGAACTTTTTGAGCTCATGTACAAATTTGCCGATTACGGATTCAATAAATCCCACGCGGCCGCTTATTGCGTTTTAGCGGCGCAAACAGCTTACCTAAAAAATTATTACCCGAGCGAATTTTTTGCGGCCTTGCTGACCACGGAACTTGGGGACACCGACAAAGTGGTGAAGTACGTTAAAGACGCCCAGAAGCGAGGCATTCAAATTCGCCCTCCGCACGTCAACCACTCCGAATTCACGTTTACCGTGAAGGGTGATGACATTTATTTTGGTTTGGGCGCGATCAAGGGCCTGGGGGAAGCGGCCATTCAAACGATCGTGGAAGCCCGTAAAAAACTCCCGCGCCCGATTTTGGGGTTTGATTCCCTGGAACATTTTTTTGAAAGCGTGGAAGTCTCTAAGATAAATAAAAAAACAATGGAATGTTTGATCAAAGCGGGAGCGCTGGATGATTTTGGTTACCACCGCGCGCAATTGCTAGCCGGCTACAACAAATTCATCGAGCGGGCGACAGAAACCAAAAGGGACAAGGAGGCGGGACAGGCCAGCCTGTTTGAAATGGGCGACGCCGAATCCGAAAGAATTATTTTAGATCCGCTCAAGGTCTGGAGTCGCACCACTAATCTGGCCTATGAAAAAGAAGTTTTGGGATTCTATCTTAGCGACCATCCACTGAATGGCTTCGAGAACCTGTCAAAAAAAATGGCGACCGGAGAAATCAAGGAGCTGCCGGAAATTTTTTTGTCCCATCAGGCTGCTTTGAGTTTAGAAAAAACTCCCCCAAAGTACGACTTTAGAAATCGCGATCAAAATAAAAAACGCGTAACAATCGTGGGTCTGGTGCAGTCGATGCGTGAAGTTGTGACTAAAAAAGGCACCCGCATGGCATTTGGTCGCTTAGAAGATTTGTCGGGAAACTGCGAGGTCGTGATTTTTCCAGATTCCTTCGCAAAGTACGAGCCGATCTTAAAAGAGGAAAAGCCGATCGTGGTTTCTGGGTTTTTAGAGGCCGAGGCCGGCGCCGCAAAAGTTATCGTGGATCAGATTTATCTGCTGGAAGAGGCCATTCATCGCATTCGGCATTTGACCGTGCGGATGGACTTGGTGAGTGAAGATAAGTACACGGCTCTTTCTCAAGTGTTCCACGACTGCGTTGGCGAAACCAAGGTGGATTTTGTCATCGACGATCCCGAGACCGGTCGTCGGATTAAATTAGAAAGTGAAGCCATCAAGGGCGTGAAAATCACCGCGGCTCTGTTCGAGCAAGTTTTTACGGTGGTGGGCGGTACGGATTTTATCGAAATTGGCCAGGGATAAGAACAGGGAATAGGTGACCTTTATGAATCGCAGCTTTTTTATTTCGTTGGTTTTGTGGACGTCTTTAGGTGTTTCTGTCGGAGCATCTCTGGCGCAAGCGGCTCTGGTGGAAAAAATGGTCGAAGTCGTCACCAAGCAAAAAAATTCAAATTTGGCGCGCAAAGAGCTTATGGAGACGGCGCAAAACCGCGCCATTGAAGAGCACGTGCGCACGACAATCGGCGAAGAGCGTTTTACCAAAAATAAAACGATCATTCAGAATAAGATTTTAAAAATGTCTTCCCGTTTAATTCCTTTTGCTAAAGCGGGGGATCTGGTTCCCGAGGGCGAAGGTTTTAAATTAAAGGTGCTGTTGCGAATTAATCCCGAAGAAGTCGACACCTTGCTCGTCCAAAACGGACTTTTTTACGAAGCCGACGTGCAGCCCATTTTGTTGCCGATCGTGTCTTGGGTTGACGCCATCGACAATGAAAAATCGGCATGGTGGATCGGCGGCGGATCCCCATTCTTAAGCCAAGCCAATCTGGAACTGGAATCGGCCCTTCGGAATCAGTTTTTAAAAGATGGCTTTTTTGTTTTGCGCCCCCAAGCTTACAATGGCCGGGAATCGTCAACGGTTTCATCTTCGCAAACTTTGTCCCTGAATGAAGTTCAAACGTTGTCGATGAGCAAAGGCGCTCAAGTCGTGATCCAAGGCGAAGTAAAATTTAGCCCCAGTCCCAGTCGCAGCGGCGCCTACATTATCGACGTAAAAGTGACGACCCTGCATGTTCCCCGAAATCGAAACCTGGCCCAAGTTGTCCGTCGTTTTGAGACCGAACCCGGCACCAAATTGAGCGTCATTAGTCCAAAACTCAAAGGCATCTTTGAGACCGTGGGCGCTGATCTGTCGGGTCAGACTTTGGAGGCCTGGCAGAAAGGCTCGGCCCAATCCAACTTCTACAAAATCACCGTCAACGGCGGATTGACTCCGCCACAGCAGGAAGCTTTTCGCGAAATCTTTAAAAGCACCATCCGCGAGGTCAAAACGATTCGGGAGCGCTGGATTTCGGCCCAGTCCATCGTCTTTGAAATCGATTCTGTCGTGAGCCCAAAAGAGATTGCAAAACGGGCCTCGGAACTGTCCTTGGGAACTGCTAAGCTGGTCTTAAAAGACGTTTCAGACACCGAGCTGAAATACCAGCTCATGTAGGAGATTTGATGAGAACATTTCGGATTTCTATTTTTGCCGTTTTATTCTTTGGAGTTTTGGGCTGCGCCACCAACGAGGCTCCCGTTTTAAAAAAACGAATTTCTGAAATCGACTTGAAATCCGAAAAAACAGACGGCAATTTGCGCAAGCGCTTGATGGTTTTGCCATTTTTAGATAACGGCACCCTGGGCAATCCTGAACTTCGCCAGCGTGCGCGGGACGAGACCATTCGGTCTTTGAATAAAACCCAAGCACTGATTGTCGTAGATTCCAAAGACCTGAAAGTGGATTGGGGTAAGATGACCGTGGGCGGGGAATACAACCTGACCGAGATTGCCAAGCTTGCCAACACCATGGGAATTCACGGCGTTATGGAAGCCAAGCTGATGGATCTTAAAGTACATAGCAAAGCTGATCCGGTGGGTATTTTCCGGCAAATGAAAACCAAGTTTGAATCCCGGGCTCGGGTGCGAATTTTAGCGGCCCGTACGGGCCGAGAACTTTTTAATACCGAGAAAACAATCACTTTGGAAGAGGCCAATTACCGCGTGGCCGCCAATCCGGCAACGGATCGCTTCTTCCAGAACAATCCGGAATTGGTGGAAAAACTTGTTACCGACACTTTTTTGGATTTTACCACGCAAATCGTGAGCAGCATGGAGCGCATGAATTGGGAAGGCCGCGTCGCGATGGTTACCGGAGAGCGCGTGTTTTTAAATGTGGGGCAGGTTTCAGGCATTAAGATGGGCGACTTGTTGAAAGTCACCGAGGACGGGGACGAAGTCTTTGATCCACAGAGTGGAAATTACATCGGAAAAATTCCCGGCCGGTTGAAGGGCACCTTGGAAGTCATTAGTTTCTTTGGTCATGATGGGGCCATCGCCGTGGTTCACTCGGGCGCCGGATTTAAAGAAAATGACCGCGTGGAGCTCTATTATTAGCTCTTGGCAACGCCGGGCTAAACTGTTATCTACAAATCATTGTCTTAGCCCAAAGTGCGAACTTAGCTCAGTTGGTAGAGTACTTGCATGACATGCAAGGTGTCA
>JAYUPS010000273.1:0-22389 GCA_043759945.1 Bdellovibrio sp. | reverse complement strand
AGTGCTTCGCTTTGGCCAATGCAATTTTACCGGAATTATTTTTTACTTTGCTTGCCCATTCGCGAAGTTTCGACGGACGAAAGGGTGCCAGTTGTTGGGCGGTGGATCGATTTACAAAAAAGCGCTTCATTTCGGCGCCGGAAGAATCCAAAAACAGAAGTGCGATTTCTTTGGAGGTGGTGGCCACTTCAACCCGGGCAACACCGGCCTCGGCTAATTTTTTCGAAGACAAAACGCCCAGTTGAGAAAACTCGCGGGTGGGCAGACTTCCGACACGCGCCAGGTTAATAAGACCCTTGCCGGTCACCTCGATTATTCCGGCACTCGCGGCGTGCGAGAAAAGAACTGCGGCAAGCCCAAGATTAATAGAGGAACGAACTGAATTCCAACTCATGGAATCCAGTATTACAAACCTGATGCCCAGAAAAACTAGTGATAACGGTAACTTACATGTGACATTTTGGTGCACGAACGCAGAATGGTCGAACACCTGTCTAAAAGTGCGCCATCAGGTGCCAGGCTCCGAAAATCCTAAAAGCTAATTTTGGTATCAAACTGGGTGAGCAGGTATTGCTCGTTGTCGGTGGATTTCTTTAAGCGATTTGCGTATTGGCTAATATCGAAAGTCAGTTTCTTCGTGGGTTTGTATGCGATGATCAGACCAACGCCTTTGACGTCGGTTTTTCCGTCACCAAAAGTTGAGCTCGTCACAAACGAGGGCACCGCATCCGAATCGATTTCACCGTATGCCAATTGGGTAGACCACTTGTCGTTATTCCATCCTACGCCGGTCCATAGTGCGCGATTGGGATCGCGAGTGTCATCGTTAATGATTCCTTCCGCAAAAAATCTCCACACGCCGGGGCCCCACTTCCAGCGGGTTTCGGCGAACACTTGTTTGGGCAGGTAATTATTTTTAACAAAGCCAGCCGGAGTTTCGGTATTTCCATCGGCTTCCGCGTCGAGATTTAATTCAACGAACGCTCTTCCCTGAATTGCGGCAAAATTAAAAAATCCGGCACCCACGGAGTAGTGATCACTGTAAGCTACAACTTGGCCCCAATTAATCATGACATCACTTTGCTCGACCGAATAAAAAGCATCGTAATTTTCACGAACAAAATGAGAGCCGCCTTGAATATCTAAACGCCAGGTTTCGAATTTCTTTTCAAATTCGACGCTCGCGCCCTCGAGCGCGATAGAGTCATCAAACAAGACTTCACTGTCGCCGACTTTGGCGTGGACTTGCGGGGTTCGGCCCAACTTGACGGAAACCCATTCCTGTGGATGCCAATCGGCATAGGCTTTTTGCATTCCATAGGGTCTTCGAACAGGGCCCGGACTTTTGTTATCGCCCAGGGTTTGCCGGGTGCTTCGATTGGAATTGGCGCTGGCGACCTCAAACAAAAGAGCCAGTTGTTTATCCAGTTCGCTGGCGAGCCCCAGCTTGACGCTGATACGTTCATTCAGTCGATTGTCGGCTCCGTCATCGGCTTCACTTTGAACGCGAAAATCAAAGGCACCGCTTAGGTAATAACGATCCAACTTTTGACCCTTAAGATAGGAAGATTCAATGGCGTGAGCCATCGAACAAAAGCTACAGATAATAATGGCCGATAAGCCAAACTTGATCATCAAAGTCATTGCCGTTTAAAGTGTTCCTTTCTTTGCGATAAAGTCCGTAAAGATCCCAGTGCACCCGTGGAAACCACTGGGTACCCACCGAAAAGGCCTCGAACTTGGGGTTTGATTCTTTGATATCTAGATTAGCGAACTCTTGAATACCAACAAAATGCAGGCCTTGATGCCACTCGTAGCCAAGTTTGAAGACTTCAATCAATCCTTGGTCGCCGTTGGGTGCTGTGGGTTGGTCCACTTCTAAAAGACCGTAAATATTTTCAGAAAAAGCAATTTGGGAGAAAAATCCAAGGATCTTGCGCCGGTTGGTTTGATAAAAATTTAGGCCAACCTTTGAGGTTGTTCCCACCGCGCTCGAGACCTGCAGGATGCCGCCAGTTTCAGGAATGTTGGTGTTAAAGCTTGTTTGAGCCCCAATACCAGTCGCAATGACCGCGTAATTCTCGCTCGTCCATGCAAGCTCAGCGGCAACCCGCTCTTGTCCCGGCTGCAATTCTAAAAATCGACGTGTCACTGCGGTGTGCTCTTGAAAAAGAATGCCGTAAACCGGCATAAACTTTCCTACTCGCAAAGTGGTTCGCTCGTCGGCGTCAGGCGGAGAAAGCATAAATTCAACGCCGTGCTGGGGACTAGTGATAAAATCGCTCGCCGTGGGCTCGGGTTTGCGAGGTTCTACTCTTCCGACGGAAACAAAAGCCCGCGCCCAGCTTTTGACTTGGACTGAAAAATCCAGGGCCAATTGCATAATTAAAAATCGCCCCCGAGAGGCGGACTTGTTTTCAACAAACGTTTGCAGCAAACGAATGTCACCGCCAAACAAATAGCCCTCTGGCAAATCGACAAGTCCCGACAAATACTTTTCATCGCCCTCGGCCGAAGATCTGCCAAAAAGAGTTTTTTGAGAAATAATCTCAGCCGACAAGGATCGCCCGTACTCGTTCAGCAGTCCGCCGCCCGTGATATTTGTATGGCAAGCCGTGCAATGGGTGTATCCGTGACGAAACATTTCTGGGAATGCTGCCGCCCTGATTGCGCTTAGAGAGATAAGTAAGACAAAGAAACCCTTCACTCGGGCATACCCAAATCAAACCATTTCAAAAGCAATTCTCGTTCGCCGGGATCTAGCCCAGGCAACGGAGGTTCAGGCATATCCTTGGTGACAAAAACTCTTTGGAAAATACGATTGGCTTTGAAGCGCACCGTAGGGAGATCCGTCATATCCACTCCGTCGGCTGGAATCGGACCTGAATGACATTCATTGCAGTGGCGACTGAAGACATTTTTCGTGACGAACGCAAAAGTAATGGGCTCGGGTGCCGGGACGGGTGTGGGTTCCGGAGCTGGCTCAGGATCGGGTTCGGGTTTTTGATTTGGATCAATAAACTCAGGCGCGCCTTGATCAAACCAAGCGGCTAAAATATTGGCTTCCGAGTTGGAAAGTCCGCCCGTTGGCATATTTCTTTTGATCAAAGAACGAAACTTAATTTCCGCCTGCTTGTTTTTAACTGTGGCGAAATTTTTGTAATCCGCGTGGCAGTTTAAGCAACGGGGACCAAGGACGGTTGTTTTTACGGTCGCAAAATCCAGGGGACCCGACTGTATTTTTCTTTGCAAATTGGGATCTTCGCCAGGAACTTTGCTCCGGTTGTAGTTGCAGCCGACGCCGGCCAAAAATAAAAGCGCGAAGATAAATCTCACTTCATTTCCTTCAGGTCCGTTTTAACAACAACAGTTTCCACTCTAACTTCAACATCATTAGCCACAGTGATACCCGCGTATTTCGGAATATCAATTGTGAAATCTGCAAGATTAATTTTAAAGGCCGACTGACTTTTGATCTTTTCGCCAGTCGTTTCTAGTTTGATAGAAATCTCCACAGGTTTTTCCACACCCCGAATTGTCAGCGTTCCGGGGACGCTAAAATTTCCAGTCCCTTGTAGGGCCGAGGTCGGCAAAGGTGCTTGATTTATTTTCAAAGTGGCCGTTTTGAATTTGGCAGTCTCAAGATATTTTTCCTTCATGTGCCGGTCCCGCAGACCGATGCCGGTCTCTAGGGTATCTAAATCGACAATCAGATTGGCATTGAGCTTCAGGTCTTCGCCAGATTTTTTCAAATCGAACTGGCCGGTGGGTCCGGGGCCTTCGCCCTTGATTTTAATCATGGCGGGCCTGCCAATTGCCAGAAACTCGATTTTTCCCTGGCTGGCTTGAACGGGTATTGCTTGGGCCACGAAAGACAGTCCACTAATCAAAATAAAGATAAGAGCAATCACTGAATTTTTCATTTTGGCCCTTTTGTTTTTTACTTAGCTTTTTTACTTAAAGACGACTTCGCACTGATCGTTGCCTGGACGCCAGCGATCTTGCGAGGCTTCTTTCAAGAAATCGAAAATGGCCCATCCGGCGTTGTAAGCCGCTCGATCAAGCCAAGCTTCGACCTTTTCAGGGTGTACCGCTGTATTGGTGTCGGGATCAAATACTAAATCCGGATGATCACGATCAAGATTATTTATGAAGCAGACTTCACTGAAGACCTCGTGGTCCATAAAAACTGCACTTGAGGCTTTCTCTGCCGAGATTTGTGCCAAGCACTTCTCGCGCAGCCCATTGAGCATTTGGCCACCGTGTTTACCCATAAAACTTGCGATTTCAGGAGGAAATTTAACGCGAGTTCCCTCCATTGCCATCCAAATCAAATAATTACCCGATAAGTTTTTTCCGTCGATATCAAAAGTCGAAAGATTTGCGCCTTTTTGCCCGTACATGCCGTCAATTAAATTGGCGACCCGAACTTTTCCGCCAGACCAATTCAAAATTCCGCGAGCCAATGAAGACTCCCCATCTCCCCGAGGACCATGACACTTTACGCAGGTGTTCCGGAAAAAGTAAGAACCAGGCGTCGTGTAATAGATTTCTCCGAAGGGTCGCTTAGGTTCAGATCCGCGCATCATCCAAGGGCGCCGTTTTTCAGCCGGCAACTGAACTTCCGGAAACGAACATTCGGGCTTCTTAGCCCAGTAGCCGACCGCGTATTCGCTCCGGAGTTTCTGTTCGAGTTCCGCGGTAAAGGCCAGATCGCGAAATTTTTGGGGCATGCCCTCGGTGGTATTTTTCCAGTCGTCGCGACGGGGTATGTATTTTTCACTTTTTACGACGGTGAAATCGAGATCGATCCAGTGAAACGGAGTTTCTGCTTTGCAACTGGGTTGCCAGTCGTCCGCCGCCTGTAAACTTTCAAAAGTTTTCACCCATTTTCCGATCACCGTCTGAACGTGGCAATCGGGTGCGCCCGGGGTGTGCATTGGCATCTGATTAAACAGTCCAAGCTGTGCCGGGGAATCTGTGATTTTCCGCCAGATGTGTGAAGAATCCAGATCTCCATTTTGGTGAACGATTCGTCGGCTGGTCACCTGTACGGATTTTTGCTGATTATTGAAATTGAAAATATCGCCGGGGCCCAATTTCAATTGGATGCCGTTTTCTTTGGTCATCGCCAGTCCGTCGGGATTGTGACAATGGTAGCAATTTCCAGTCATGTAGCCGCTGGCGCGCAATTCATGAAAGTTGAGCGGATTAGATTCTCCGCTTTGCTCCAAGACCGGAAGATCTTGAGCGCCCTTGATTCCGGAAATTAATCCATAATCGATAAAACGCTGAACCTGATCTAGATCATGAGCGGCCGGAACTTCGAGCCGGCCCGCTCCCCCCCAAGGTCGCTTGTTAATTTGCAAAGGGTCAAAGCCCAACAAAAAGTTTTTACCGGGGCTGCCCATATGGCAATCCAGACAGCGTTGCCGTCCGGGAATCGCATAGGGGCGCATTTTAAATTTGTTATCGATAATTTTGGTTTCATCGACGACGACGTCGAGCTCGAGATCTTTCCATGGGGTTCCATCGCGGTAGGGTGCTTCGACCAAGCTTGCAACCTGTTCGCTTTCGTCCCATTGATAAGTCCCGTACAAAGATTTTTCCCAGGGCGTCCGATTCATGATGATCCGGGTTTCCATACGGCGCATTTTAATTTTTTTATTCGGAAGTTTTACGGCCCGATAAAACGTTTTGTAAAAACGAGTGTTTTCGGGGATATCGAATTTTTTGGTGACCGGATTGTAAGCGATCGATTGCTTGACGCGTTTGCCGTTTTCAAGTTTCCAAGGAACATGCACCCAACGCCCTTTTTCGGAGTTGTCGGCCCAAAGGGGATACTCGACGTTGTAAGCCAAGGTTCCTGTTTTCGCGAGTTCCAAGGGATCCAAAGTGTGCATGTCGGTTTCGTGCAAATACTTTGGCAACGTCATGGTCTTTTCAAAGTAACGATCCATCGCCATATCAAAGCCAACAACGCTGGCCTTGGGAACACAGTCACCCAGTTCGGTGGTTTTGTGCGGCATCTTTGGACGGGGTTTTCCGCGCTGTGGTCCTGACGGAGCCTCGCCGAGCTTAAAAGTACCCTCGGGCTTACCGGCTTTGATCCACAGATCCAGTTGGCGCGCCAGTTCTTGAAAGGCCTGGGGGTTTGCGTTGCGCAGATCCGTGGGCGGCATTTTTTTGGTTTCGTCGGCGTGATTCAAAGAGGCCAACATTTTTTCCGCGGCCTCGGAAAATCCCGGGAGCCATTGGCGGACTCCGCCGACTAAAACTTCTTTACCGTGCCAAGAATCAACATAACTAAAACCGGAAATCTTGGCCGGTGACTGATGACAACCCATACAGGAGGCATTTAGATTCGCACGAATATTTTGGTAAGAAAGAATAATCGAAGTGTCGCCCGTGTAAGGTGTCTCTTCAAAAGCCTTGGCCGCTTGCACGGGGGTGCACTGCTCATTTCGAAGACGTTCCTCATCACTTGGACCGCGGGCACCGCCACAAGCCAACAAATGAAGAGCGCAGAAAACGAGAAAAACCCGAGGGAAAGCCCCCCGGGTTCTTTTAAACAGATCAAAAAAGAAAATCGAATTAATCGATTGTGATGAACTCATTGGCCTGCATGATTGGATCCATGAATGAGCGATCCAGGACAGAGTCTAACAAAGATTTTTCTTGAGCGTTTGGAGTACGAGCGCCAGTTACTTCGTAAATATAAAGTTTTCGGGCCAAAGGGTAAGAAAAGTTGCGGATGGTTTTCGTGTTTGGCAAAACCGCCGCAGAGTTTGCGTCTTTAGAGATCGCAACAGACCGGTTATTTGCGGTCAGTCCCGACAGACCAGAGTAACCGATTGCTTTAACATCACGAGAAGTCAATTCAGCGATATCCGCTGTTTCATCAAGTGCACGAACACAAGGTCCGAATGTTTTCACGCCCGTCATGCTTTTGAATGCATCTGTTGTTCCGGAATTGTCGTTTCGGCGAACAACGTTGATGTCGCCTTTAAGATTTGAACCACGAACTTGTTCCCACTTCGTATATTCGCAAGTGAAGATACGAACTATTGTTGCGATATCCAAAGACGGAAGGTTGTTGTCTTTTTTCACGAAGATAGAAAGACCATCAAGTGCTAAAACGTGCGCTTTGGCCACGATTCCCTTCGCTTGCAATTGAGCAACTGCATCTGGCTTAATCTCACGAGAAAGTGGTGCGATGCCTTGATCGCCAGTAACCAAACCTTTTTCTCCGTTGCCTGAACCACCACCGATGTAACCGATGTTTTGATCAAGTCCTGCTTGAATAATTGCGTCGGTCATTGCACCGGCTAAAGTGTCAGAACCCGCGAACTGATGTTTAGCTTGGGCATTTAGACCCAAAACCGCGATCGCTAGTACGATAATTTTTTTCATTTCTACTCCTTGTTTGTTGTCCAGGCGTTTGCCCGGCTCAGGAGTACGTCTGACGGAACGAAAGTTCACGTTGGTGTTTTGTCGTTTAATTGTCAGTGATTGGTTAGAAAGAAGCTATCAAATCAAGCTGGGTCCAAGAGAAGTCTCTCTTGACGGTATCAAGCCCACGCGTTGCTTTGAAAGTATTCAAAAGGATCTGGGATTTCGGCGACAATTGGTAACCTAATATTGCTCGAGTGCCCGAAGCGTCCGTACCGCCGCCATTGGTATCGCTGTCGGTAAATGCACCCACCGTCGCGTCAGCTTCTTTAAAAATCTGAGCCAGCTGTACGGACACGCGCTCGTGCTTAAGGAAAATTCCGGCTTCATAGCCTTTGTTTAGTACGGGGGCTTTCGTGTTGTGAATTGTGTCTCCGAAGAGCATTAACTCTATATTTGAAAATTTTGTCTTGTACTCAAAACCACCCGTGGTTATCAGATATTTATTGGTAAATAGATAATTACAACCAACCAAGCACAGGGGATCACTAGGGTAAACAGAATTACCTCGGTAAACGTTGTAAGCACTTCCCTGATAGACATCAATTTTGGCACCGGTCTCAAGGCCGACAATGTTTCGATCCTGAATGTTAACAAAAGCTTGTTGGCCCACGTGGAAGGTAAATCCATGAACTGAGTATCCAAATTGGGCACCAAGAATTCCAAGATCAACCGTATCGTAAGGTTTGTCGTAACTTTCGTTGACGATAAACCCCCCCAGATTTACGAACGGAAAAGCCTCGCCCCATTTGGGTTCCCATTTCAGGGCCAAGCCTTCAAAATTTAAATCTCCATCGTAGATCAGTTGATTTTTAGCCGGTGCCCAGAACGGATTGGCCGTTCGTCCCGCCCAAAATTTAAAGCCTTCACCGAAGCGAAATTCCGAAAAGGCCTGATCAATCCCAAACGAGCGGCGGGGCATTCCCGGGCTGATGGAATCGCCCAATGTTTGATTGGAACTAATGGCAGATGTCGCCGTGGCCAATCGAAAAGTAAGGGTTAGATCTTTTTCAACATTGGCGCGAACTCCCAGTCGGGCGCGCAACTGGTGAAAGGTTCGGGTTTCATCGATGTCTTCTTTGCTTTGAGATATTCTATATCTTAGGTCGCCCAAGGGCTCGAATTTGATATCAAACTTTGGTTCGGGGACCGATTCCGGTTTTGGCTCCGCCACCGTGTCTGCGGGCAGCACGGTCGCTGGGTTGTCTTGAGCAAAAGATTTGATCCCAACCCCAAGCGCAAAAATGCAGATCAGGATGTGAGTTGGGACCAAAATAAAATTACTTCTTTTCAATTTTAAGAGACTTGATCGTGATGTTTTCCAACGGACGATCTTGGGAAGTTTTGGCTTTAGAAATTTCCATGACAACATCCATACCCTCGATGACCTCGCCGAATACCGTGTGCTTGCCATCGAGCCAAGGCGTTTTAGCGACCGTAACGAAAAACTGACTTCCGTTGGTGTTTGGTCCGGCGTTAGCCATTGACAGGATTCCTGGCTTGTCATGTTTCAAGTCTGGAACAATTTCGTCCTCGAACTGAAAACCAGGTCCGCCAGTTCCGTTGCCTTTGGGGTCTCCACCCTGAATCATAAAGTTTGGCATCACGCGGTGAAAAATTAATCCATCGTAAAGAGGTTTTTTCACTTTAGCGCCGGTTTTGGGATCAGCCCACTCTTTGGTGCCTTCGGCTAAACCAACAAAGTTAGCAACGGTCTTTGGAGCTTTTTCTGCAAAAAGCTTAACTTTAAAATTCCCTTTGTTCGTCTCAAAGTTTGCAATCATCTCGTTCACCTTTTTGTCTGTGGCTTTGTCTGCGGCCTTGGTATCTTTGGCATCGGCTTGAAATCCCACCGTAAAGAGCAGGAGAGCCGCTAAATAGACCCAGAAAACCTTATAAAAGTTCTTTGTATTTTTCATGGATGACCTAGCTATCCCTCTCTCAATCTGGGGTCAAGTTGCATCAAGTAGTTCCCATTTTCACTAAGAATTTTACTGATTTCCAACTGAAAAACATCAGATTTAATGCGACGCGAAACTTCGGAGTCCTCAAACAGCTGATCAGTATTCAGGCGTTGCAGCTGTTCAAGTTGCCTGAGTCGCAGGTAATTTTCGTGAATTTTTGCCGGCCACGTTTTCGCAAAGTGCAAGAAATGGTCGCTTATTTTTGAACTCAAAGGGACGACGTGGTTTTCTAAAAGCATCGATTGCACAAACAGCTCAAGATCCAGCAATCCGCCCGGCGAAAATTTGATAATCGAGGTTTTTGCCTTTTTGTGAAGCTCCGTTTGGATGCCTCGGAGCTCTTTTAAATCCTGTTTTTCTAATCCCCGCGTGCTCACCCAGTTAAATATGTTTTTGGAATCTAATCTTGGGTTAAGCCAGCGGGCTTTCAAATAACACTGACGTTGCCAAGCCGGAGCTTCGGTTTTGATGAATCTTTCAAGTTCTGGGAGCGAGGTCATCATCGTGCCCGAGGATCCAAAAGGTTTTAAACGCAAATCGATTGCATAAATGGGATCGCCTTGCGCCAGCCGGTTCATAAATCTTCGGGCCACTTGAAAATCGGCGTCGACAGGATCCGCCGGAGTTACAAATATAAAATCCAAATCGGAACTAAGTCCAATTTCTTGGCCGCCCCATTTACCCAAAGCCAAGATCTCCACCTGCGAGGGAATCTCCAATTTAATCTGCTGTAGAATCTCTTGTGCGATGGAATCGGCTGTCGCGCTTAAACTTGAAAGCAAAGGTTCCAGTTGGGGGTCTTTTAAAAAATTCAAGCCATTCAAGATCTCTGAGAAAAATTTTCTGTCTTTCCAAACTTGCACTTGTTCTTCCCAGCTGCGACCGGGGTCGTGCATGGGCTGACGTTCTAACAGAACGATATCCAAAATTTCTGGGCGATTGATCAAGATGTGACTTAAATAAGAACTTGAAACCAAAAGATGAATCACGCGATCCAGTTGCTCCGGGTTTCTAAGAAGCAAATGAAACAGCGTGGCTTTGGCGCGACTTTTGCGGATGAAATCTCGCAAGCGCGGAATTAAAATCTCGAGATTGCTTCCCAGTTCGTGTCCGCGGGAAACGATTCGGTAAACAAAAGATTTTTTTGCTTGATCGTCTCGGGATTTTTGCCGGGAAAAGATTTCTTGCGAGAAAATATCGTCCCAGTATTTATCAATCACGCCATGAGACACTCCGAGCCCGGCGACCCAGGCTTTTTGCTCGGGCAGAGTTTCTGGCAAGCTGCGCTCATTTTTCTTTAATTGACCAAACAAGGTACTTACCAAATTGTCGCAGATCTTCATATTTTCAATTAATTCCTGGCGATTTTTTTCCGACAGAAGTTCTTCCGGAAAATCTTTGGGGATTAAATGCGTCTGTTCATCCTGTCGAGCTTGCGTCAGATTTTCAAAATGGCGCAGCCGCCAGTAGTGACTTTCTAAAAACTCATTATCTTTTGCGCTCAGGGCTCCCAAACTCTGCAGCTCATGCATGGCCTTGGTGGTTGATTTTACGCGCACGGCAGGCTCTTTACCGCCGTAGATAACCTGCAAAGTATGAATAAAAAGTTCCAGATCCCGAATGCCGCCGATCCCCAGTTTTAAATCAATGACTTGGTTTTCAGAACGCATCCAATTTTGCGAATGGATTTGCTGACGAAGGGCCTTGAACTCGTCGATCAGGCTGAAGTCGAGATATTTGCGAAAAGTAAGAGCAGTTGTCCGACTTTCAATTTTTTTGATCAGGTCTGCTTCGCCCCAAACCGGGCGAAAGCGAATAAAGGCCAAGCGTTCCCAGGCCTCGATAAAGTTGCTAAAATAATCCCACCATTGCTCAAAGGAAGAGATGATCGATCCCATTCGTCCCCCCGGGCGCAAATCGAAATCGATTCGGTGGGCAAAACCCCATTCGCTCACCGTGTGCAAGTCGGATTGGAAGCTTCTGAGGGGAATGTTCAGACTGGAATCTTCGGCATTTTCCGAAACCCAAATTAAATCCACATCGGAACTGAGATTAAGCTCCCGGCTGCCCAGTTTTCCGAAAGCAAAGACACACCACTTGGGTTTGGGCTCTGGCAGTAGGGCGAAGGATTGATCCAGACTGATTTGAATTCTTTTTTCGGCTTGGTCCGACCAAAAGGCGCAAATTTCTTGAGTTCCATTTCGATTGAAATAGGTTGCCGCGACGACCGATAGAAAATCCATCGCTTTTTGCTGGCGCATTCGATTGGCCAAATTGGACTGTAATGGTTTCTGACTCAGGCTCCAATAAACTTGGGTTACCGGAAACAGACGAAAGAGCTCGGACTTTTCTTGAGTGCTTAAATCTAAAAAAACATCCGAGCCGAGACTCTTTTTAGAACTCAATCGAGATTCACCGACCACTTTGGTTTGAAGTAGTTACTGGAATCATTTGTGACCCGACGTTCCTCGGATCCATCGAGATTTGAAATGTACAGTTGGTGAGAGCCCGAGCGATCACTCGTAAACAGAATCAATCTTCCGTCCGGCGAAAACACAGGGGATTCGTTTTGTGCCCACTTGCCATTTTTCTTACGGGCCGAGGTAATTCGTACCATGTTTGAACCGTCTATGTTCATGGTGAAAATATCGTAGTGATCATCGTCCCATCCCGCAAAAACAAGTTTTGTTCCGTCGGGAGACCACGCCGGTGTGGAGTTGTATTTTCCAGAAAAAGTAACGCGCTTTTGATTTGAACCATCCGCGTTCATTACGTAAATCATCGGCACCCCGCTCCGGTCCGACGAAAAAGCCAGACGTTTGCCGTCGGGACTTACCGCCGGCTCCACGTTCATGGCTCCGCGGGGACCATTGGTCAATTTTCCAAGCAGCTGTCCGTCCAGGGTCATGCGGTAGATATCGGGGTTTGCATTCTGCGACAGAGTTAAATACATATTTTTGCTGTCGTGACCGAAACTTGCGCCGGAGTTAATTCCCTGACGATAGGAAACCAAGAAACGCTGCTTGGTCTGCAAATTATAGATAAACATATCGGCATTCCGGGTCTTCGATTTCGCACGTTGAACAAATGCGGTGTAGGCAATCTTAGTTCCATCCGGGGAAATGTCGGGAGAAATTGCAATCGATTTATGACTTGTTAATTTCTCGACGTTGGCACCATCCCAGTCCATTAAATAGATTTCTTTAAATCCCTGGCCCGCACGGTCGGAAGACACAACAATTTTCGACAGAAACATACCCGTTTTTCCGGTCAGAGCCTCGAGCACATCGTTTGCAAACTTGTGCGCGATTCGGCGAAGAGCGCTGATATCGCCCTGATATTTTTTACCCAAGATCAATTGATTTTTAGCAACGTGATAGGTGTAAGTTTCAAGGGTCAAAGACTTCCCCGCCAACGAAAACGAACTTTTAATTAAAAATTCGGCACCAATTTGTTTCCAAGATTCAAATTTGAATCCGCCGGCCTCGGTTCCGGCTGGTTTTAAACCGACGGTGGCGGTGTCTTCTAAGAATGCTGAGGCTGGAACCATCTGAAAATAGCCGGAAACAATTAAATCCGTCTGAATCGTATTAAATAAATCGGAACCGATGGCTTTGTGGTCGGGGTTAGCTCCGGAGCTGCCGGAATACTGTGGCGCCGGAAAAGCCAACAAGCTTTTCTTTGTCTGTGCCTCGCCAAGTTTAATGTAGATAGAGCCCTGGGCCTCGGAAGACGCCGCACCCGAAGTGACCTCTTGGGCTTGAGCCTTAGGAACCAGGCTCAGGAAAAAAATCGAAATTATCAGCGACCGTTTCATAAAATCTCCTTCAATCTGGAAATCCGAACAAGATGCCTTCATTGGCAAGCACGCGAGCTAATTTATCCGGAGGAACTGGAACCGGGGATGATTTTTCAATTGTCTCCAAGGCCACATCGTCAAAAGAACTGTTCCCACTGGGGCGCACCAGGTCTTTCGAGAGAATCATTCCCCTAGAATCAATCTTCACCCGAACTTGGGCGCGCAATTTTTTATTGGCCAACCACTGCGGAAGGGCCCAATTATTTTTAATATGGCGCTCCACCTGAGCGATATAGGAATCATGTTGAATTTTACTTAAGCCTTTTAAATCTGAACCGGTCGCAATTTGATTGCCGGCGAAAATTTGCTTGTTCGCCGGCGCGGGAGCTCGATCTTTAGCCATTTGGCTTTTCAGATTTTCCAGTGCCGACATTTGCTTTAAGCGATTAAGAGCCTCTTGCTGTTTTTTGGTGTCTGCTTTTGGTTTTTTTGTGGCCTTCAGAACAACAACTTCTTCGGGGACTGCCGCTGGATTGGGTGCCGGCGCAGCCTTTACGGCAGGTTTCGGTTGCGCTTCTACCGCGGGTTGCAAATCTTTCTGAGGGAGCGCCACGATATCGACCCGAAGTGAGGACTCGTAAGCAATCAAATCATCCGGGATCAAATAAACTTTCAGAGTCAGGAATATCATTAGGGCAAGATGAAGCCCAAGCGAAACCTTAATCGCTTTTTTTAACTTTTTATCTAAAAAACTATAATTCCCTAAGGTCTCAGCACTCATTCTTTAGGAACCGTAATCAAGCCAATCGAAGTGACGCCGGCTTGCCGAATGTCCGCCATAACTTCGGCGACAAATCCGTAATCGACTCTTCGGTCGGCTTGAATGTAGATTTGTTTGTCTTTTCGACCTTCAAAAATAGCTCCCAGTTTAGCTTTCAGTTCCGTGGCGGCGATCGGTCTTTTGGCGATTGTAATCTGTTTGTTCTGTGAAATAACCAACACGGTGGGATCCTCTTGCGTGGACACACCCGAAGAAGCCGTTTTCGGCAGTTCCACTTCGATTCCTTGCTGCATCATGGGAGCCGTCACCATAAACATGATGAGCAAGACCAGCATCACGTCCACCAGCGGGGTTACGTTGATTTCTGATAAAATCATGCGGCTACTGCCGGAATTGCTTGGTCCCATGCCCATGTGAACTTACTCCCTAAAGAAATTTCTTTTGGCGATATTCATGAAGTCCGTCGAAAAGTTACTGAGCTCTGATTCCTGCCGACGGATTTGCGAGACTAAATTATTGTACATAACGACGGCGGGGATTGCAGCGGCAAGTCCAATTGCGGTGGTGAACAAAGCTTCCGAAATCCCGGGGGCTACGACAGCCAGACTGGCAGAGCCCGTGGCACCGATTTTATGGAAGGAATTCATAATGCCCCAGACGGTTCCGAACAAACCAATAAATGGTCCCGTGCTTCCCGTGGTCGCCAAAATTGTCAGGCGATATTCCATGGCGGACAATTCTTGTCCCATCGCTTTTCGGAGTGAGCGTTCCAAGTTTTCCGAGCCCGACAGCTGCAAAGAACCACCGGCTCCTGTTTTCTGCGAGGCCAGCTTCTGCAGTTCAGAAAATCCCGCAACGAACACGCGAGCCAGGCTGCTACTTTTGACATACTCGTCGGCCTGCTTGTGCAGTTCTTCAAGCGAGCCCGCTTTCCAAAATAATTTCAGAAAAGGCTCGTTCCCAGCTGTCATCGCCCGGAACTGCTGCATTTTTGAAATGGCAATCGCCCAACAAAGAACCGACAAACCGATCAGAACCAGCAACGTCAACTGAACGACGAAACTTGCCTCCCAGATCGCACTCCAAATACTCCAACTTGCGCCAACTTGTTTCATGAAAAAAAGGCTAACAGTTTTGGGTCTGGAATCAACGGATTTGCGAGCGTAAATCTGTATTCAAAATTAGATATCCGTCAGGATTGAATTGCTTCGCAAACTGGACCTCTTCCGCAGTTTTCAGAGGGCCAATCACCAAAAACAGGTTTCTTTTGCGGATTTCCGCAACGATGGAATCGCTTAAAATTTCCCCATTTCGATCATTCAGCGCGGTGAAGAAAACGTCTCTCGTGTGTGTAACCGCCCCGACAAGTCCGATGGAATCGAAAGATTTCCAGCGAACTCGGTCAGCGACACTAGAGCCAAAAGCCCAGCGTGGGCGCAATCCTTTGAGGGAGGCTAAAATGACATCGATCTCGCTTTGAACAAGAACCTTCTCTTCCCAGCCTTTAGGAACCAGCGTGTCGAGTTGGTGGTGAATTTCAGATTTACTGTTCAAAACATTGATCGCAAAGAAATTCGGTTTGTATTTTTGAAACCAATCCGAAAAAGTGGTTCCGTCCGGAGAAATTTTTAGCAGACCATCGCTATCTTGTTGAACGTCGACAAACGGAATTTCTGAAGGCAAAGGTTTCTGGTTTTGCGGCACCAGCACCCAAGGTTTTGGTTGTTTTAAAAATTCATTTGAAAAGGCCGGATAAGTTCGGCCGGCTCCCCAGAAAAAAACAATTCCGTAAACCATCGAAGAAAACAAAGACAAGGTCAGCAACAAACCAAGGAAGCGCATGGCGTGGTTCAATCACCCGGGGTTCGCAGAGTCAATCGGCCGAGCTCGAATGGAATTGAATTATTTTTCTCGGATTAATTTAAAATTACTTCGTATTAACAGATGCTTATGATGTTTTTAATCAATTACGTCGGTTTTAGACGTAATTCCATTAGACTTTCATTTGAGTTTCAATTAGCTATCAACTCCATATGAACCGTGTGGGACGAAAACTTGAATATTCACTCATGGCTTTGAAGCTCCTGAGTCAAAAACAGAGCTCAGGGAATTCAGTTTCGGCCAAAGAAGTTGCGGACACCTGCCGCATTCCGTTTGATGTCACCGCACGAGTTCTTCAAGCGATGGCGCAAAATTTAATTCTAAAAGTCGAACATGGTTCACTGGGTGGTTACCAAATCAATCGGAACTTGAGCGAACTCACCCTGCATGAACTTCTTAATGTGATTCAAGGTCCAACCGAAATCGCAAAGTGTTTGCAATCCAACAGCGCGCCCTGCGAAGTTGAAAGTCATTGCAATATTATACAGCCGATCCAACGATTGAATAAAAAGCTCAACCAATTTTATCAAAGTCTTCCGGTCTCGGAGGTGCTCGAATTATGACAATTGAAAATAACGACTACAAATACGGTTTTGTGACCAACATCGAAGTCGACGAGATCCCCAAAGGGGTCACAGAAGATATCGTACGCCTGATCTCTTCGAAAAAGAATGAACCGGAATGGATGCTTGAAAATCGCCTAAAAGCTTTCCGGCATTGGCAAACGATGACCGAGCCAGTTTGGGCTCACGTTCACTATCCAAAAATTGATTTTCAAGCCATCCGCTACTACTCGGCTCCAAAGTCCCGACCGGACAAGTCTAAAAAACTTGAAGACTTAGATCCCGAGTTGTTAAAAACCTTTGAACGACTTGGAATTCCATTGTCGGAACAAAAGCGAATCTCCGGGGTCGCGGTCGATATCGTTTTTGACTCGGTATCAATCGGACAAACGCACACGGATACTTTAGATAAAGTGGGCGTTATTTTTTGTTCGATCTCTGAAGGTTTACAAAAATATCCAGAGTTGGTTCGAAAATATTTTGGGTCCGTTATACCCTATACGGATAACTATTATGCGGCTTTGAACGCCGCCGTCTTCACGGATGGTTCTTTTTGTTACATTCCAAAAGGCGTTCGTTGTCCCATTGATCTCTCAACCTATTTTCGAATCAACGCTTCGGAAACGGGGCAGTTCGAACGAACTTTGATCGTTGCCGAAGAGGGTTCATTCGTTAATTATCTCGAAGGCTGCACCGCGCCCCAGCGAGATGAAAACCAATTGCATGCGGCCGTTGTTGAGCTGGTGGCTTTGAAACAGGCCGAGATCAAGTACTCGACGGTGCAGAATTGGTACAGCGGAGATAAAGAGGGTCGAGGCGGAATTTATAATTTCGTGACCAAGCGTGGGAAATGTTTAGGGGCGCATTCGAAGATTTCTTGGACACAAGTTGAATCGGGCTCGGCAATTACCTGGAAATATCCGAGTGTGCTGTTACTGGGTGACTATTCCGAAGGGGCTTTTTATTCGGTCGCACTCACGCATGATCATATGCAAGCCGACACCGGCACCAAAATGATTCATATTGGAAAAAACACCAAAAGCACAATTGTCTCCAAGGGCATTTCAACAGATCAGTCGGTAAATTCTTATCGGGGTTTGGTTAAAATATTACCCTCGGCTGAGAACGCTCGCAATTACTCGCAATGTGATTCCATGCTCGTCGGGAAAAATAGTCAGGCAAATACTTATCCGTACTTGGAAGTAAAAAATAAGTCGGCCGTGATCGAGCACGAGGCCACGACTTCGCGCATATCGGACGATCAAATTTTTTATTTGCAATCACGGGGTCTTAACATGGAATCGACGATCTCTATGTTGGTGAATGGTTTTTGCAAAGATGTATTCAAAGAACTTCCGCTCGAGTTTTCGGTGGAAGCGGTAAAATTAATTGAAATGAAACTGGAAAATTCGGTCGGCTAAAAGGCACCTTAGAAGCACCTTAGAGGCATAAGATAGACGTGGGACAAAATGTTAGAGATTAAAGATTTAAAAGCAGAAGTTGAAGGCAAAGAGATTCTTAAGGGGATTAACCTAAAGATCCAGGCGGGCGAAGTTCACGCTATTATGGGGCCTAACGGTTCAGGGAAAAGCAGTCTTTCTAAAGTGATAGCGGGTCACCCGGCTTACAAAGTCACCCAAGGCAGCGTCTTTTTTGAAATCAACACCAAAATGACCAGTATTTTAGATTTGCCACCCGACGAACGCGCAAAAGAGGGAATCTTTTTGGCGTTTCAGTATCCCGTGGAAGTTCCCGGTGTTTCTAATTTTCAATTTTTACGTTCCTCGTACAACTCGGTCTTGAAACACCACGGAGTCGAAGAATTGAACGAAGCCGAGTTTCGGCAATATTTGGAGAAAAAACTAGAGATCGTTCAAATGAGCAAAGATTTTTTAGAGCGCTCGGTAAATGGCGGGTTCTCGGGTGGCGAAAAAAAACGAAATGAGATTTTGCAGATGGCCGTATTGTCTCCGCGTTTGGCGTTTTTAGACGAGACTGATTCCGGACTTGATATCGATTCATTGCGAATTGTTGCCGCAGGAGTCAACAAACTGCGGGCTCCTAAAAAAGCCATCGTTTTAGTAACGCACTACCAGCGGTTGTTGGATTACATTAAGCCGGACTTTGTGCATGTTTTGTCGAATGGCAAAATCGTCGAAACGGGCGATGCAAAGCTGGCCTTAAAATTAGAAGAGAAAGGTTACGACTGGATCACCAAATGAATCTTTTCGAAACATTTTCTCATTTTAATAAGCAAGTCCCGGTATTGGATATTTGGAATGCTCGCCGCCAGGCTGCGATCAATAATATTAAAACGCGGGGATGGCCCACGCGCAAAGACGAAGCTTGGAAATACACCAGCTTAGAGAGTCTAAAAGCCCTGGTGCTCAATTTTCAGTCGACAACGACGTCACCTGGTTCGGCGCAGGATTTGTTGCCTGATTTTCATCACGTGATTTTTGTCGACGGAGTTTTGTCGCCTCTCCCTCCAGAGATTCGGGGCTTAAAAATCTCGAGCCTGCGGGAAGCTCTCGTCGCAAAAAGCGGGCCGTGGACCAAGTGGGTCGGGCGATGGGAGGGCGAGCTCGCAAAGCTTCGCACCACAAAAGATTTCACCGAACAGATTTCCGAGGCTTTTTTTGATGCCGGGGTTTGTATCGACGTGGAGCCCAACGTAAAATTGGATCGACCGATTCAAATTGTTTATTTAAGTTCCAACTCGCCCGCGGCAAATTTCTCTTCCACCCAGGTCTGGATCAATGTCGGCAAAGGGTCTGTGGCTGACTTCGTAATGACCTCGCAGGGGAATATGTTGCAGGTAAATCAAACTCAACTTTGGGCTCATGAAAGCTCACGAACAAATTTTTTGAAGTTTGGCGATTTGGTGCCCGAGTATTCGGATTTTCAACGCATGGAAGTTTTGGTCGAAGCCAACGCGGAATTCAGTTCTTGGTCGGTGGGCATGGGCGGACGAATTCAGCGGAATGAGCTTGAAGTCTACATCAAGGGCCCGGGCGCAACCGCAAAATTGCGGGGAATTTCTATGGTGTCGGGACAGACTTTGATTGATCATCACACCTTAATTGACCACGTTCAGGGCGGAAGCAGCACCGAGCAATTGTACAAAGGCATTTTGTCAGACCAATCCCGAGTTGTGTTTGACGGGCAAGTGAAAATTCGCAAAGGAGCCGACAAAGCTTCGAGCCAGCAATTAAATAAGAATTTAATTTTATCCGGATCGGCCGAGGTCGACAGTAAGCCCCAACTGCAGGTGCTTGCTGACGACGTCAAAGCCACGCACGGGTCCGCGACCGGACAAATAAATGCCGATGAGCTTTTCTATTTCCAAAGTCGCGGCATCTCCGAGCAAAATTCGCGGAAGCTTTTAGCCATGGGATTTGTTGATGATTTGATAGACCTGCACCCGGCAGAGAGTGTTCGTGGAATGATAAAGTCGAGAATGAAGAAAGCTTTTGATGAAAATTGGGAAAAACAAAAATGAAATGGCGCGCAGATTTTCCTCTTCTCACTCAAAAAGTTAAGGGCAAACCCATAATTTATTTGGATACGGCGGCATCGAGTCTAAAGCCGTGGCCAGTTATTGAAAAAGTGGGTCATTTTTTATCTTATCAAACGGCGAATGTTCATCGAGGTTCCCATTTTCTTTCGAATCAGGCGACCGAGGAATATGAAAATGCTCGCAAAACCGTCGCAGGATTTTTGAATGCGGCCCGTGCAGAAGAAATTGTTTTTACCCGTGGCACGACCGAGTCAATTAACGTGGTGGCGCAGTGCTGGGGTCGAGCCAATTTAAAACCCGGCGATGAGATTGTGCTTACCGAGATGGAGCATCATTCGAACATCGTACCCTGGCAAATGATCGCGCAGGAAACGGGAGCCAAGATTGTTGTGGTGGGCGTCAATGATGACGGAGAACTTCGCGCCGAAGAACTTGACACAAAGATTAATTCGAAAACCAAAATAGTGTCTGTCACTCATTGTTCAAACGTCTTAGGTACCGTTAATGACGTCGCGCTGATCGCAAAAAAAGCCCACGCCGTGGGAGCCAAGATTTTTGTTGATGGCGCTCAAGCAATTTCTTCCAGACCGGTGAATGTTCAAGAGCTGGATGTCGATTTTTACGCTTTTTCAGGGCACAAAATTTTTGGTCCTTACGGAATTGGCGTTTTGTACGGCAAGCATGAAATTTTGGATGCGATGAAACCCTATCAGGGCGGGGGAAGCATGATCTCCGAGGTCACGTTCGATAAGACAACCTACAACGATGTGCCCTTTCGTTTTGAAGCTGGAACGCCCAACATCGAAGGCGCCATCGGCTTGGATGCTGCGCTAAAGTATCTCTCTAAAAGTTCTTGGAGCGAAATTCAAAACCACGAAAAAGAACTCATGAATTTCGCGCTCGAAAAATTAGGCACTATTCCGGGCTTAAAAATCTTGGGAAATTCGAAAACCAAAGGGCCAATAATAAGTTTTATTATACAGGGAATCCATGCTTCCGATTTGGCCCAGATCTTGGATCAGGAAAATATTGCGATACGTGCCGGCCATCTGTGTGCGCAGCCTCTTTTGAAGCGATTTGGACTGGCGGCTTTTGCTAGGATTTCGTTTTCGGTGTACAATCAGAAAGCAGATGTGGATGTCTTGATAAAAGGTATTTTAAAAGCGCAGGAGTTGTTAAAATGAGTTCGGCAAGTGCAGATGTCCTGATTCAAATTCAAGAAACTCCGAATCCGAGTGCTTGGAAATTTATTTTGGATCGCCCTGTATTGAACGAAGGGAAAGCGAGCTATTCTTCTGCGGAAGAAACGGCCGGATTGCGTCTGGCGACCGATTTGCTTGGTATCGCGGGCGTAAAACAGGTTCATTTTTTCCAGAACGTCATAACGGTCACGGCACGTTTCGACGCCGAAGCGGATGAAATTCAGCAAGCGGCGGCCGCGATCATTCATCGGGATATGCCATTGCACAATCCTGATTTTGGGCCGAAAGATGTCCAAGCCAAAAAACGCGAAAGTCTATCTCCTGAACTGCGACAGATCGAAGAAATTCTGGATCGCACAATTCGGCCCGGACTTCAGGGCGATGGGGGCGATATCGAGATCGTTAATTTCGAAGACAACAAGCTCTACGTTATTTATCAAGGTGCCTGCGGGACTTGTCCCAGTTCGACGGCGGGAACGCTGATGGCCATCGAGGGCATCTTGCGTGATGAATTCAATCCGACGATCGAAGTGATTCCTTTGTCTTAGTACCCGGATGTTACGCTATTTTAAATCAGGCGAGTTCTAGCAATAGCGTCCTTTTGAGATCGATATAAATTGTGAGTTCGACAAAGACATCTCAAATTCTCAAGTTCATGTTTTCCATTCATAACGTAGGGCCTAATATGATCAATCTGAACATTGAAGGTACCGCCACATAACTTTCCAGTTTGGGGATCTCTATAAGTGCACTTGCCTCGGTCCCGCTGAAAGACGGCTGTGCGAATCGCTGCGGGGATATACCGAGAAAGTGATTTTTGAATTTTGACTGATTGCACTGCCGCGTCGGCAGCGCATCGCGCCACCTGCGGTTTAAGAAGTGGATCTTTTCTTTTCAAGTAGTCATCGCAAACCATCTCAATGACTTCCGCCAAATTTTGGTTTTTATGAGAGGCAATTTCCCGTGTTCGTTGAAGTTTCTGAACTTGTTGTCTATTTAGATGCAAAGAAATCTTTGTTAACTCTCCCGAGACTTGACGTACCATTTCCATGTTCTTAACTTCTGCTGGAAACTGTTCCGCCAGAATTTGTTCCGTCTCTCGCGTGGAACGATTTTCAATTTTTTCAATAAGAACCATTTTATCACTGGGTTCTAGTAATTTTCCGGCATCCTGTGAAAACATGCCCAGCGGCCGCGCGGTCAAGCCGGGCGACGTGGTCACCAGCA
>JAYUPS010000272.1:0-7313 GCA_043759945.1 Bdellovibrio sp. | reverse complement strand
CGGAAAAAACTTCGAATCCTGCTGTCACCCTTATTTGGCGGGCACGTCGGCTCCCGCAACGGCCGAATTACTGATGAGATCTCGCTACAGCGCTTTCGTGACCGCGGATATCGGCTACATCAAAAAAACCACCGCGCACGAACAACGAAAAAATTTCGACGAAGCCGGCACCAAAAAGTGGGCCGAAGAGGCCGACTGGAAAGGCCTTGAGATTTTAAGAACCGAAAAAGGAACTGCTACCGATAAAAAGGGCGTCGTCGAATTTCAAGTCTCCTACAAAGAGACCTCGGATGAAGCGGGTAAAATTCTTGAACATCACGAGGTCGCCGAATTTCGCAAAGACGATAACGGCACTTGGTTTTTTGTCGATGGGCAGTCGCACACTCACGAAGAGGGCCAGGGACATCATCATCACCAAGCAAAACCACAGACCCTGGTTCGCGAGGGCCCGAAGGTCGGTCGCAACGACCCCTGCACTTGCGGTTCGGGGAAAAAATTTAAGAAATGCCACGGACTGGAAGCCGTATCCTGAAAATTAGAATCCCGACGACTTCTCGGCGTTGATCGAAAACTTTTCATTGTCTGGATTAAAGCTCGCCTGAATATCGATCGGGTTGCAGCAGACCTCGCAGTCGTAGATCTGCTCTTGAAACTCTCCGTCTTCGATGTAGAGGGTGATTCGAAAAGATTCAAAACAAAAAGGGCATTGTACTTTGGCGGTCATACTTTTTTTGGCCTCAAAATAAGAGTTAGACTTGGCAGCAGAATGATCCAGATTAAAACTAAAATCCAGAGCGGCCCCAAAATGACAATCGCGCCCAGCTTTTCTCCCGCGATGTAGCTCAGGGGCCCGCCAAAAGATCCCAAGATCGGAGCCAACCACATCCGATGGCGCAGCACAGGTTCTAAATCCAGCATCGAACAGCCAAAGCCAATCCAGAAAGGGAAATACCAGATCGGAACCAGGGGCCAGAAAAGTCCGCTGCCCTGGGGAAACCAGAAATATCCGAAAGCTTGCAGCAGGGAATCGACAGACAGACCGAAGATCGCAAACACGGCGAGAGAACGAACGACTTCGAGCTTATTTTTAATACCGTAGAAAAAAAGAACCAAAAGTGGAATGAGACAGGCAAAACTAAACAACTCGGGCTGGCTCGTTTTCGGAGCATAAACGGAGCCCAACCAGCTGCCGTAGAATGCAACGAAACGAACCAATTTCATTTTCATTATTTAAGCAGGCTTTTAAACAAAGTCAGGGCCTTGCCAAAAACGGGAATCTGTTCGTAAACCATTTCGCCCAGATCTAAATAATCCCGGTGGTAAACGACTCTTTTTTTGTCGTTGAACTTCATGATCGACACACCTTGGACCGCATAGGGTTTTCCAAAATTTAAACCCTGCACTGCAATCGTCATGGTCCACGGCGCCGAAAAAGTTTCGCCGTCGGTGGTGATATCTTTAAAATCCCACTGAATGCTCTTCACGTTCTTAAAGGCTTTTCGGTAATAATCTTTAATGTTGCCTAGTCCCTGGACCTGAGCCACCGGATCTTCGAAGACCGCTTTAGAGTCGTAAAATTCATCCAAAGATGTTTGATCCTGGGGATCAAATTGCTTAAATGTAGCTATGATTTTCTTTTTAAGGACTTGATTTTGGTCTTGGTTTTTCATACCCCAACCGTTAGCATTTCTAACTATGAAAAACAAATTTGTTCTCATCACTCAAGCCTTAATCTTATTTTTTTCGCTGTCTGCGCTGGCCACAAAACCCGCCACGATCTATGACCTGAAGGTCAAAAATATCGACGGTCAAGAGGTCCCCTTGAGCCAATACAAAGGTAAAGTTGTCATGATCGTTAATACGGCTTCAAACTGTGGTTTTACGCCACAGTACAATGGGCTGGAAAGCATCTACCAAAAGTACAAGGACAAAGGTTTTGTGGTCCTGGGCTTCCCGAGCAACGATTTTGGTGGTCAAGAACCAGGTACGGACCAAGAGATTAAGAAGTTTTGTGATCTGAAACAGGGCAAATACAAAGTAAGCTTCCCGCTTTTTTCCAAAACTGCCGTTGCGAGCCAGAACAAATCGGAACTCTACAAATTACTGACCGAAACAGCCCAGCCCACGGGCGAGGTCGGATGGAATTTTGAAAAGTTCTTGGTGAACAAAAAAGGCCTAATCGTCGGCCGCTTTAATTCCCGGGTAAAACCCGAGGATTCCGAGATTACCAAGGCCATCGAAACTAACCTGTAAGCTAAAAAATTTTACTTCTAAAAAAAGCGACGAGATTCCGTCGCTTTTTTTATTGGAACTCGACGTTTCGCCCTTGATTTTCTTAGACGGAAGGCCCGTCCGGTCTTGATTTTCAAGCCTTTCAACAAGTTTTCCCGACTAGCAAAGAGTCTAATTTCACTCACCAAAGGCCGTTTCAGGTCTCATGTCCTGTCAATTTCACGTCATAGATGTCGAAAGAGTTCTTGTAACACTTAATTGGGTGAAGGATTCACCAGGAATGTTTGGTCAACGTTCCGAATGACAAACGAAAGAGGAGGAATTCAAGGACGAAAATTTTGCTACGGATACTCCGGCTCGGATGCCGCTCGCTACGACAGCGAGATTAACTACAAGGAGGTTTTTTTGAAGAACACATTTATTTTTTACTAACAATAATTTAGGAGGATTTTAAAATGGGAATGAGAGTAACAACAAACATCGCGGCGATTAATGCTCAACGAAATTTGGTTGGCAGCCAACGCGCGATTAACAAAAGCATGGGTCAATTGTCTTCGGGAAGCCGAATCAATATCGCGGCCGATGACGCTGCGGGATTGGCGATTTCTGAGCGCTTGAAAGCTGGAATTCGTTCCGCTCGTCAAGCGAACCGAAATGCGAACGATGGTATTTCAATGGTTCAAACTGCCGAAGGCGGACTGAACGAAATCGGTAACATCATCACTCGCCTTCGCGAGTTGGGCATCCAAGCCGCTTCAGACACGGTGGGAGAAATTGAACGCGGTTTCTTAAACAAAGAAGTTATCCAACTAAAAGAAGAAGTGCAGCGTATCGCGGTCTCGACAAAATGGGGATCGACGAATCTTTTGGACGGTCAAACTCCGGCCTTTGATTTCCAAGTTGGCATTTACAACCAACCCGAAGAAGATCGCATTTCATTCAACGCGGGCGAAAACAACGCGCAGTTGGATGCTTTGGGTCTAGCGGGTATCGATTTCGCGACGAAAGAAGGCGCTCAAGAAGCCCTGGGTGCTCTTGATGAATCTCAAAATTTGGTGAACGGTTATCGCGCCAATTTGGGAGCACTCCAAAATCGTCTGGTATCGACCACTGACAACTTGGGAGTTTTAGAAGAGAACATGTCTGCTGCGAACTCACGAATCCGAGACACAGACGTTGCTCTGGCTTCTTCGGAGATGACTCGCAATAACATTCTTCTGCAAGCTGGAACATCGACTCTCGCGCAAGCGAACTCGGTCAACCAATTGGCTCTGAAACTGATCGGTTAATAACGAGGATATGCGTCGACTGCGAAAGGCTAGCCGCCCGCACAGTGACGTACGTTAGGTCACGAGACTTTATTAGCAAATAATGTTCGATGCGAGACCCTCGCCCTTAAAAAAGGCGGGGGTTTTGCTTTTAGAATCAGTAGTAAGTCTGAAAACCCACATTGGCCACCAGGCCGTTGACCGTGTAAGAGGTCCCGCCCGCTGCGGTTTTATAGTAGTCGTAAACAAATTCCATTCGTAGCGCCGAAGTGCTGGTGGGCGCAAAATACCATTTCCCGACTCCGCCAAAGGCAAACTCGGTTCGAGAAGCCGAACCTCCCCCCGCAGACTCTTGTCCCAGCAGAAACGAACCCGTCACTCCGTAAACAAATCGTTCAGCTGTCGTGTTGGGAACCAGATTGTAATCTCCGTAAATACCAATTGCGATCAACGAGGAGCTCCCACCACCAGATCGATTCGCGTATTTTACGCGGGGTCCGAATTCGTACTGCACGTGATTCCAGCCGAAAAAGCCATCAAGTGACAGCAAAGTCGAAGATCCAAAGCCGGGGCGCGAATCATTCAGTGACTCAAAACGACCCACCAATCCCACGGTTTTTGGCCGGTAGGAAACGGCCGCACGGATCTGAGCCAGCGACGGGGTTGCAGCAAAAGTTCCAAGCACGCTGACGACTAAAAAAAGAATTTTTGTTTTCATGCACTAGAGTCTGCACGATTCGCCAGAAATTGAAAAATCTCTTTTCAGGGGATTGTCGAAATCTCGGAGAGGTCCCTGCCCAGATTCCTAAATTCACCGTAAACTGTAGAACTTGTATTCGAAATATACCAACAAAATCAATTATTTAGCTTGTTAGTTCAGATGGGTGGCCTGATACTAGACCAGTGCCCGAGGGAGGTCCGGAATGAAATCACCACAACGCATCCTGATGTTATTTGCAGCGCTCTTCGCCGCGCTCGTTCTTGTGGCGGGCTGTAACAAGGGAATCAAACTCAGCGATGGAACCTTGGTCAACGAAGGCAACAATGGCTCTTTGGGTTCGGGCAATGACAACGGCGGTGACGCCGGTGGCGGCCCTGTTCTACGGAACAGTTGGGAGTCTATTAAAGGCGCCGTCGATGGAAAAGTCGAAGGCTCTGGATTTGATGGGCAGCCTATTATTCAAGTCGATGAGGCCAATGAATCTTTAGTTTTCTTGTTGCCGATTCCATTCCCAACGCTGTTAATCCCCGTGACCTCGTTTAATATTCCCCAGCTTCCCGGAGCTCTGGTTTACCAGGTGACCGACATCAATGGCGGAACCTCGATTGCCGTCCGCATACCCCTAAAATATATGATTAAGGGCGCCAATCTTGCTCCTTACAATACCTTACCGAACGGCGACCCCTTGGTCCGGATGCCCGCGGGAGAAAATCGGGGTTTCGTCATTGCCTTTCCCGAGACGCCCGACATCAAGTTGAATCTTTACCTTGCGACCAACGCGGCGGCGGCCTTTCTTGAAATTCCCGCTCTTAAATTGCCCGACGAATGGCTGAGATTGACGCTTGGTTTTCCGATTAAAAACAGGACTGGCACCCAAGAAGTTGGTTACTTGGCACTCGTGCCTAACAAAGGCACTTCCAATGCCGGAGTTTATGTCGCCAGCCGCCTGCCAACTTCGCTCGCAATTTCGATGGACGAACTTTTAAGAGATTAGCTCCCGAGATGCCGGCAAAAGATTGTTCTTGAGATTGACCCCTGAATCGATTTACCCTGATGGAGTTTCAACATATCCATCGGGGGTTTTTTAATGGCAAAAAAGAAAAAAGCAAAGGCAAAACCGGTCAAAAAAGCCGGAGCTAAAGCGAAAAAAACAGTAAAAAAAGCAAGTAATGCAAACGTAAAAGTGAAGGCAAAAACGACGCCAAAAAAAGTTGCCAAAAAGGCTCCCAAAAAAGCCGTTAAAGCGAAAAAAGTTGTCGCTCAAAAAGCGGCCACTAAGCCGGTTAAAAAAGCGGCTCCGAAAAAAGCTAGTAAACTGAAAGGCAAAGCCGGAGCCTTTGCTGCGGGGTCAATTGGCTCCCAACTGGCACGCCCTGAACCCGTGCTCGAAGAGCTCGATGATTTTGGGGACGAAATGGGTGGACTGGAAGAACTTGAGGCTGAAGAAGCCGAGCCCAAGCCAGAAGTCGACGGCTGGGAAGATGCCGATGAAAAAGAAGACGACGCTTTCGAAAAACTTGAAGAAGGCGACGACGACGATGACGAAGAAGATATGGATGACGGCGACGAAGGCTATTTTTGATCGAGCAACGTCACTGACTGCGTGTGAGAGCAAATTGTGAAAAATTATTGAAGGCCCTTGCTGAAACGCTGGGGCTTTTTTTATTGTCTAACAAAAATTGTCCTTTCACAGATGTTTCACCTCGCGCCACTGATAGTTTTGACTTCAGTGGCCCTGCCTTTGCTCTTTTGAAAAGGCAGACGACTTGACGAAAGGGATTCAAGATGAAAAATGCGAGCCTGATTATGTTTGCCGGATGGACCATCGCAAGCTTGGTTGCCGGTGCAGCCAGCGAATCCGTCGTGCGCACGGGGTCTGCTTGCCTCAACCTTCGCTCCAAGGCCACTTCGCGCTCTTATTCCATAGACTGTCTGGACCGCGGAACCGCGGTCACCGTTTTGAAGAAATCAGGTAAATACTCGTACGTTCAAATAGGTAATCAAAAGGGCTACGTCTTTACTCGGTACCTGAATTCAAATCTGGCAAGTAATTCAAATTCGGCAATGTCGTCGCGGTCCGTTTCAGCAATTCCGCCGAACTCAGAATCTCAAAATAAACCATCCATGAGCCAACCCGAAGACAACCAGCCCGAGGCTTCGAAAGCCAGCGGTGATGATTTAGCAGCTTTAAGCTGGTCTGCAACCAAGGTCGTCCAAAATGACGTCATTGGCACGAGTCGTGGCTACACGTTGACGGCGCCCGTGGGTTGGGCCAAGATTTCACAGGATGGCTCCATAGAACTTGCGGGATCCAATCGTTCGCACTGCACTTCGGCCACTCACGCTCATTTTCTAACCATGATCGGCGAGCTTTCAAAAAAAGGACTCATTAAATTAAATTCGAGTTCGGTCGAGGCTTTAAATTCCAGTTTGTTCCGCGATGCGTGGAACTCAAATGGGTATGCCAACGGCAAAATCATGGAAGTTCTGGGCGGACAAAGTTTCACGGACAAGAATTTGGTCAAAAAGGGCGACTTCATGAAGATGGATCGCCGCAATGGCTCCGGACACACAACGATCTTTAGCCATTTCGAAGGCAAAAAAGTCTGCTACTGGAGTTCCAACAAAAGCACCCGTGGCCCCGGCGTTAAGTGCGAAAGCATGAGCGGTAAAAATATGGTCTTTTCCCGCATCAATGATTTAAAGGGTTTGCAAGCGGGTCTAGACAATTTGATGAACGAACTGAATAGTGATCGTGCTTTTAGTGATGTTCGTCGGCGCGGTGGTAATGGTTACGTTGATAAAGAAAACTTAGAAATTGCTTCGGCAAACAATTTAAAGAGTTCCCCTTCGCTCGTCGGAGAAACTCAAATTGCTTCGCTCCCGGTTAGACCTCGGCTGGTCTTTGCCTCGGCAGCTGTCGGTACTGACTAAGGGCGCCTGGCTAGAAATTCTTAAACTGGCCCCTTTGCGTGGTGTTAGTTTTAACCAAGCTGTTTCCCACAGAAATTTACCTAAAAACTTAAATTCAAGGTCGGCCGAACCCGGATGGTTCGACCGAAACAGGATCAAAAGGACGGCGTCCTTTTTGG
>JAYUPS010000271.1:0-2887 GCA_043759945.1 Bdellovibrio sp. | reverse complement strand
AAGCCTTGGAAGCCGAGGCGCTCCAGAATAGAGCCGCTCACCAGGCACGAGAAGCTATTGCAACTGACCATGAGCTTCGACATGATCTGAAGCTTCTGCACGAGCTCATTCATGACGCCGACAAAAACATCGAGAAGACTGAAAGATTTTTAAAACTGACCGAGGGCGAATATGTGCGAGGGGTAAAGAGTGGCCCGGATCTTTTGGAGGCCTTTCAAAAACTTTATGATTTTCGCCAACGACGAACGGAACTTTACCGAGATTACTTCGAGGCCAGAGCCGAGCTGCTCAGCTTAACGGCCAAAGAAGAAGCTCTGTGAAGGATTTTTCGCTAAGTTCGCGAATGCTGTTGGGACGTTTCTTGACCCGTTCCGGAGACCAGGCCTGGGATTTCGCCGTTCCGTTGATTCTGCTGAAAGTTTTTCCCGGAGAACTTCGGATCGCTGCTTTCTACTATCTCTTGGTTCGCCTGGCCCATGTTATCTTCTTACCCCGTTTTGCACTTCTCATCGATCAAGCAAACCGCTTTTTGGCCGCCAAGGTAGGAATCTTTAGCCAATTGGCCGGAATCCTTTTGGGATTTTTTTCGATCAACTTTCTTTTTAATTTAAATTCAAGTTCGTCGAACGTATTGGACTATTTTCCCTGGTTTGCTTTTTTGGCCCTGGTCGTTGGTGGAATCTTGAGCACCCTGGGCTCAAGTTTTATGGATATCGCCATTGCCTCGGATCTGGTGCCCTCGACTTTTGAGCAGAAAGAATTGGCTGGTTTTAACGGAAGACTCCGACAGATTGATCTTTTAACTGAACTGGGAGCTCCAGTTGTCACCGGATTCTTATTGATGATTGAGACACCCCAATTGCCACTTGTGGGATTCTGGTTGGTGGGAATCTGGAATTTAGTTTCGTTTCTGCCAGAGTATTTACTAATTAAATCTATTTTTCGACTTCGGCCAGATCTTATGACCAAAAAAATAGAATTGGGCTTAGATCAAAAAACTACAATTTCAAAAAAATTGAGTTCAGGCTGGCAGAGCTTTTTTCGCGAGCCCGTGGCTCTGGCGGTGCTGGCCTATTCGCTGCTTTGGCTTTCTGTTTTAAGTCCCCATGGTGTTTTATTAACCGCTTTTCTAAAAGACGGATGGAAACTTCCGGAGTGGATCATCGGTGCGTTTCGTGGCTTGGGCGCTGTTTTTGGCTTAGTTGCCACCGTGCTTTATCCCCGTGTCATTCTTAGATTTGGATTGGAAAAGGGAAGCCAGGCTTTTCTGTTGTTTCAAGCCTTGATGGTGATCGGTGCATTGGCTAGTTTTTTTCAAAACAATATTTACGGCCAAATTGGCTTTTTAGTTTTTATTTTAGCCTCACGCATTGGTCTTTATGGATTCAGTCTAGGTGAAATGCAGATCAGACAAGTCGGGATCCGTCCCGAAGTGCGAGGGCGAGTGAACGGATTTGCTGCGGCATTGACCGGAATAGCGACGCTGGGCCTGTATGGGGCTGGAGCGGCATTGCCAAAGACTTCGGACTTTGCAATTTTGGTGATGGCCTCTGGCGCTGCTGTAATTTTTGGTGCCGCATTGTTTACGGTTTGGGTTCGCAAAAAAGCTGTATAGAGATCCTTAAGTTGAAATAAGAATGGGAAAATTTCAACAAGCTCGGACTTTTTACCTCATCAAAACTTTTCAGATTTACCGCCATGGCCGCGGAATGGCCGTTTGTTTGCATCCATCTGTTAAATTGTTTTAGTTCGCTGTGAATTTTAGCGCTGAACTTTTCAAGGGATGATTTTTAAAATGTTAACAAAATCCCCTAAGTCTGCCCCTGTAGCTTTGATACTGAAATGGAGAGATATGGCAGTTCTAAAAAAAGCGGAAAGTAATGATTTCGATGGCCGAGGTAATAATATTTTTGATAGGGACCGTAAATGAAGATGAATCCAGTCACACGACGTAAGTTTATCGAAGGCGCCTGGGACCTGTCGCTGTTTGCGGGTTTGGCCAATTTACTTCCGAGCTATGCCTGGGGCGAAGTTCTGAAAAATAATCCAGCCCATATTGGGCCTGGCGGCATTGACCTAGTTATTGCCAGAACTCCATTTGTCGTTAACGGGAGAACTGGTTCTGCAGTCACCGTTAACGGGACCGTTCCTGGACCGCTTTTGCGTTTTCGCGAAGGACAAGAGGCCTTGATACGTGTCACTAATAAACTAACTGAAGCCACTTCGATTCACTGGCACGGAATTCTGCTGCCGCCAGAAATGGATGGAGTGCCCGGAGTAAGTTTTGCCGGCATTCCGCCTGGTGAGACTTTCACTTATCGTTTTCCTGTGAAACAGAGTGGGACCTATTGGTATCATAGTCACTCAGGGGGACAAGAGCTTGAAGGTATGTATGGGCCGATGATCATCGACCCAGTCAAGCCGGATTCGGTTTCCTATGATCGCGAATTCGTCATTTTGTTGTCGGACTGGAGTTTTATGGACCCAATGACGATCATTGGGAAACTAAAAAAACAAAGTGCCTATTTTAATTATCAAAAACGAACGCTAGGGGACTTTATCCAAGATGTGAAGACACAAGGGTTTTTAAACTCTTTGGGTGAGCGCATGCAGTGGCAAAAAATGCGCATGGACCCCACCGATATTTCGGATGTCACCGGAGCGACCTACAATTATCTGATGAACGGGATTTCTGCGGATGGAAATTGGGCCGGCATATTTCAAAAAGGGGAACGGATCCGACTGCGGTTCATTAATGCCGGCGCAATGACGATCTTTGACGTTCGCATTCCTGGACTAAAAATGTCGGTTGTTCAAGCGGACGGACAAAATGTTCGGCCTGTTTCTGTCGATGAGTTCAGAATTGGTAATGGAGAAACCTATGACG
>JAYUPS010000270.1:0-7369 GCA_043759945.1 Bdellovibrio sp. | reverse complement strand
CCAATCCGGTCAATGATAAATCCCGCGTGAGCAACCAGAACGACACGAGTAACGGCCGTCAGACTGGAAAAAAGTGCCAATTGCGTCCCGGTGAATTGCTGATTGCAAAAAGTCATCATGAAGCTCATGAGCGCCACGGTTCCAAGCCCCATGACAAAATTATCAAGCCCGATAATTGCGACCAATCCAATTTCCCGAAATCCAGCTTCCATACCCGCAACGTAAATCAGACCGCACAAAGTCACGCCCACCAGAGACTGAAGAAATCCAAAAATCCAGAGCGATTTTTTCAGACCAAATTTGACCATTAAAGAACCGCCGGCGATAGTTCCCATAAGCAAGCCAACAAACCCCGCAATTTTATTCACGCTACCGATCATGGTTTTCGTGTAGCCCACATCGAGCAAAAATTTTGTCAGAAGCGCCGTCGCCATTAATGTCGAAAGTTTGTAGATCATCACAAAGATTAATATTTCCATGGCTCCCGACCGCTGGAACAATTCCAGGAAAGGGGAAATCACGGTGTCTTTAAACTTGAAGGATTTTTTCACTCGTTTGACGTCGGGTTCTTTCGAAACCAGAATCGTGACCAAACCCACGGCGTTTAAGAGCGCCATAAACAGATAAACCGCCGTCCAACTCCAAAAATCTGCAAGTACAAGCGCGATTCCGCCAGAGACAAAGGTCATCGCCACCCGGTAGCCGGTGGCATAGACGCCGGCCCCAGCGCCGTAAGCTTCTTTGTTGATAATTTCAGTGCGGTAGGCGTCCACCACGATATCTTGGCTGGCGCTAAAAAACGCCACAACCAGCGCCATCATCGAAAATAGCTCCAGCTGCTTGGCCGGATCCACGTTTGCCAAGACCGCGATGGCCGCAATCAAACCAACCTGAGTTAAAACCGCCCAGCCCCGGCGCAGTCCCAAGCGGCCAAGAACCGGCAAAGTGTAGGTGTCCATAAAAGGCGCCCATAAAAACTTCATCGTGTAGGGAAGTCCGACCAAAGCAAAAAGCCCCAGGGTTCCGATATCAATTTTAGCGTCGGTAAGCCAGGCTTGAAGAGTCGCTCCCGTTAGGGCCAGCGGCAGTCCCGAAGAAAACCCCAGAAAAAAGATGGCTAGCATTCGGGTGTCGGTAAAAACCTTTAAATACCGGATCATTGAGACAGCCTCATTTAATTCCCTTTGTCTTTCGTGTGAACGTAATTCTCCCGGATCCAAAGTCGAATAAATTTTAATTCGTGATCGCGAACTCCGAAAAAAACAAAGTACACGTTTGAGAAAGACTCTTTGGTCTTGTCTCTTTCTTCGATTTCATCGCAGGCATAACAGATGCCCGTAAGTACAGGCGCCGCGGCATCGTTGGGCCGCTCTAAGACAAACTCACGAAAACTTCCCTTGTCGACTATTCCGGGGTACCGAAAACCGATGCCCGCTTCGGAAATTTCTTCAATCTGCACGCGGGCCGCCGCGTAGACTTTTTCTGAGATATTTTTTTCAGTAACGTAGAGCTTGTCTTCTAAAACTGTCATCGCAAACCGGCTGTAGATCAGCTTTAGTAAAAAGTAAGCCCGGTCGAGCGGAGCGAAAAACACGTCCTCGAAAACAGGCTCCAGCCGCTTTTTATCGTCATCGTTGTAGGCTCGATTGGCCAACAGATGCATAATCGGTGGCCCGGCCACCTCGGTGGCGTAGAGTGTTTTCAATGCTTCCCATCCCGACAAGTTCTGGGGATCCACATCCGCACAAACGATAACGAAATGAAGCTCGTTAGGTAATTCGCGTTTGGACTTTAAAAAATCGACCTTTTCCTGAGGGGCTGGATTGATCATGGCCATTTGGTTTCCGCTTTTGACGAATTTCACTACGGAATAAATATTCTCTGTCTTCAAGAGTGCCAGATGTTCTTTCCCCGGCCCCATTTTCCAAATTCCAAATTGATTCAGACGGGATCTGTCCATGACCGTTGTTAAATCAAAGCCGATCACGGGTTTGCCAAACAAAGTAAGATCCGAAGGAATCGCTTTCTCGATAACGTAGTCTTTAGAAATTTCCACGGAAGCCAGATCACTCAATAATGATTTTCCCGAGTTGTTGGCGTAATTGAGTTCCAGTTCAAATTCTTTCCGATTTAGATAACGAAAGATTTGCGCGCCCCCAAACCGGCGCCTGATGGTGCCCGCAAGCACGTTGAATTCGGCTTCTCGGGGTTCTATAATAGCAAACGCCGGATTCGGAGTGGACACCCCCCCCTGGGGACCGCGGTCCATCGGTTTACTTTTGTCTTTGGCTCTGACAAGCTTTCGTAAGTTTGCAATTTGCGCAAGTTCACTTGCAAAAAAGCGATACTCGAGTTCAAAGTCTTCGGGACCATTCTCGACCGCGCTTGAAAGTCGGGCATGAACCGACCGGGAGCCCGGGACCGCAAAAATTCCCGAGTAGTATTTTGACAACAAACCCACCTGATAATTTTTTTTTGATTTTGAAGTAAATCCCACATCCGAAACCGCCATGACTTCGATCACTTTTAGCATTTCGGCCGTGGCCGAAGTTTTCTGGCTGGAAAGTGTGGATTCGGTTGGGCGATTAAAACCGGCCAGAGCGGAGCTCAAATGTTGAGTTAAAATAATCTCATCAAAGGGCTTGAAAACCAGATTCAATAGCAAGGGATTTTTATAGTGCTCAAATTTGAACTCAGGATCGTCAAAGGCTGTCATTAGAAAACCGACGGGCTCCTCATTCGAGCAGAGCCCTCGGTGAATCAAAAGTTCCCGAGCTTTGCCCAAAATTCCCATGTTTGCGGGGGAGATGAATTCGGCTTTAGAAATTAAAAGGCGCACTTTGTCGGGCGTCAGATCATCGACTGCTGAATCCAGCACTCGATCCTGGGTCGACATTGCAATTTTGAGCCATTTGTAGAAATCTTCTAAGTCCTTGAAGAATTTTGTTTTTAACAAAGGATCAATGGTCTTCAAGGCCTTTGAGATCGCCCGCCGATGAATCTCTTCGTCCTCAAGAACAAACACATATTCCATAGTTATAAATCTAGACCCTGGCAGCCCTATTCTCATCCTAATTGTGTCATCGAGGACCAACGGGGTCCCTGTTTCCTGGACCAAAGGATTGCTTCGCTCAAATTCCCAAGATAATCTTAAGGGATGAAAGCGTATCAGGCCTTAGATCTTTTTGATTTGGATTCTGAGTTTAGCCCGGAAGAGAAAATGATCCGCGAAACCGTGCGGAATTTCGTAACAAAAAAGGTTATTCCCATCATCGGCGATGCTTACGACCAGGGAATATTTCCGAAAAGCTTAGTTTCCGAAATGGGCGACCTGGGACTTTTGGGTTCATCGATCGCGGGTTACGGTTGCCCCGGGTTAAGTGCGACGACCTATGGAATAATTTGCCAAGAGTTGGAACGCGGCGATAGCGGTCTTCGAAGTTTCGTCAGCGTGCAAAGTTCGCTCTGTATGTTTCCGATATGGAAGTATGCCAGCGAAGATTTAAAACAAAAGTACCTGCCAAAAATGGCAACCGGGGAATGGATTGGGTGCTTTGGCCTGACCGAGCCCGATTTTGGATCCAATCCAGCCGGCATGTTAACCACTGCAAAAAAATCCGGTGATCACTACGTCCTGAACGGAACAAAAATGTGGATAACCAACGGCGGAATTTGCAGTCTGGCCATCGTTTGGGCCAAGAACGAAGTCGGAAAAATCATCGGCCTGGTGGTCGACCGAGATCTGCCTGGGTTTGGTGTTCGAAATATTGAAAAGAAATTTTCTCTCAGAGCCTCGGTGACATCGGAGTTAAATTTTCAGAACTGCCGCGTGCCCGCCACACATCTTCTGCAGGTCGAGGGTCTGCGCGGACCTTTTTCTTGTTTGCACCAGGCCCGTTTCGGGATCACGTGGGGCGTGATTGGTTCGGCCATGGCTTGTTTGGACGAAGCCCTGCACTATTCGAAAACCCGCATTCAATTTGATAGACCCTTGGCCGGTTTTCAATTGATCCAGGCAAAATTAACGAACATGGCGACCGAAATTACCAAAGCACAATGGCTGACTTACCGCCTGGCCCGGCTCAAAGATCAGGGAAAAGATCAGCCCCACCAGGTATCCATGTGCAAAATGAACAATGTCGCAATGGCGCTCCAAGTCGCCAGAACTTGCCGGGATATTTTGGGTGCAAGCGGAATTACCTATGAATATCAAGTAGGTCGGCACCTTTTGAATCTCGAAAGCGTCAGTACCTATGAGGGCACCGACGATATTCATCGGCTTATCGTTGGTGAGAAATTGACGGGCCTGTCGGCCTTTAAGTAGATCGATCCTACGGGGGTTTTTATGTTGAGTTTTTTGTTTACTACGCTTGTTTTTTTGTCTTTCGCCCAAGCGGAAATTCCGCATCTGGATCTAGAACTGTCCGGCGCTGAGATCTCGAAAATTTACGATTCTCAAAAGCGCATTGTTCGCATCAGTGAAGAAAAATCTCGCCTGGATCAGGCCGTGCGTGCCGGAAAACGAAACTTAGAATGGCTCCAGTTTATCAACGAAGATCGCAGCGAAAAAATCTCTTTTACCAATCCCGCCAACCAACGGGGAATCCCGATCGATAAGCCCAGCGAATACAATGAAGCCATTGCCTACCAGAAATACACGGATACCGTCGCTCAGATGCCCCTGACCATGAGAAAAGTGATCGTTGACGGCGAAAATTTTACGAAAGAGCCCCCGGTCGCCATCGACGATTACATTCTTTGGGGTGATAAAATTGATCGAGCCTATCAGACAGCCATTCGGTGGATGATGATGGAACCTTATCTTAGTCAGTTGGCCAACCGTCGGTATCAAGACATGCGCGGTTATTATTTTATTGAGCAGGAGCCCAATCGCGATCAAACGTTGGATTCCGTTCATAACCTTCCGCCAGAGAAGAAAGAGCAGATTACCAATTGGCTAATTGGGGTCTGTTTGAATTCACGTCTTGACGAAACCAGTTGCACCACGCAAGTCAAAGCGTCGATCCGACAAAAAACGGCAAAAGCATTTTATTTGCAGTACCGTCCCGCTTCGCAAAAAATTTGGAATAGCTTTTACAGTATTCCGACTTTGTTTCCCGGAATCGAATGGACCGTGCACCAGCCTGACCTTGCCAAAGTCGCGTTCTTGGATCCGCCCACTCAAATCATGCGCGACTTCTTAAGAGTAAATTTAGAAGACGAATGGAAATGGGAAAATTGGAAGTTAAAGATCGATTTTGGCTCCAGCTCAGGGGTTGACGTCATTTGGGAACCTGGAATTACCCCGCACGTCCCGGGTTTAGGCAGTAATCAAATTTATATGGATTCCAACGCCCCTCTGACCGAGTGGGATGTGCAGTGGACCATTCGCCACGAATTTGGCCACGTGTTAGGTTTCCCGGACTGCTACCTGGAGTTTTACGATGCCTCCCGGGGCGTGATCATCAATTACCAATTCGATACCACCGACTTGATGTGCAGCCGCTCGGGACGTTTGAAAGAGCGCCATTTTACCGAGATGAAACAGCATTACCTGAAATAGTTCGGATCATTCCAAAGATCATGACCGAGTAGCAAACAATGGCCAACTGGAAGTACTGTGCCACTTCCAGTTTTAAAATCAGCTGCAGCCCCAGCAAAGTTAAAATTCCCACGAGCGCGCCGCCTGCAGCTTTTAAAACTCCGCGGCCGCAGCTTTCTTGAATCAACAGAAAAATCCATGTCAGTAAGCTCATGCTCAGACACGAGTAGAAAATCATTTCGGTTGGCGGAAAAGAATCCCATTTTAAAATATATTCCAAGACCAGAGGAGAAACCAGCGTCACGGCCATGGTTCCCAGGACAGCGATCACTCCAAATTTGTAAGTCAAAATGCCCTTCTGGGCAGCCGAGCTGCTTTTAGAAACTTGTTGGGGAAGCATCCATTGCGCAAAAATAAACATCAGAAAATAAATACCTTTGTAGAACAGGCTGGCCCGAACAAAATCTTGAAAGACCTCGGCCGATTGCCATTTTTCCAAAACTAGAATGTCCATTTGCGGAATAATTGCGCCGGCCATCGATAAGATAACTGGCGCCATCCACAAGGTCAGCGAATTGTGTTCGACAAGCCCTGTGGGTGAGCTTTGAACTTCAAATTCTCGCTTACGACTGAATAAATAAACGATAAACAAGGACGAAAAATAACAAATCAGCACCGCGTACGAAAATCGATCGATCGCGTTGACAAATGTTCCCGGGGTAAAAATAAAGGTCAGCTTCGCCACTGCCATCGAGAGACTTAAGATCCCCATCAACACAAAAAGCAAACGCTGCTGAATTTGCCCTAAGATCCAACCGTAAAAGCCAGCCGATAGAACAATCAATGTTCCCTGAAGAACATAAGAATCAGCGGGCATCACCAGCCAAGCCACAGAAAAAATAAATGTGGCCACCACGGACACAAGAAGTGACCGTTCGGCTTGAACTTTCGACGTGGGAAAAAAGTTTCCGGCATACTGTAAAAGTCCACCGAACATGCAGAAGACCGATATCCGCGCGAGCCAGACGCTAAAGGTCGCGAACTCGGCGGCCGCCATTTGCTTCGAGGCAAAAACTTGAAACAAATAATGCAGTACGCCTGCCAAAATATTAGCGAAAGCGAAGAACGACCCAGCCAATGGAGGTTACCTCTATAGCAAAAACTATAGGGCGCGCGCCGGTCTTTGTCGACGAACAATTGTGACTAAGTAAGCCCACACAAAAAGCGGGAGCAAAAAGATCAATCCTAAGGACGAAGAATTATTCTGATGAGCGACGGTGCCACAGCCTCCTCCGACTTTAGACACTTGATTCGTAGAGGTCGACTGGCTGGAAACATTAACGTTGTCGCGGGGAAGTGGCGGCGTGGGCTGCGGTGGACTTGGGGTGGGTAAAGCCCCCGAGGCAACAATACGAATGTCGGCGCAAGAATAATAAAAGGTCGGAGCCAACGGATTTTCTTCCATACTTTGAATCAACTGCAGCGTGCAGCCGTCACAGGGAGTGTTGGGCACCCTGATGTTCGCTGTATACTTATGTGACACACCGGCTATTTGACCGTTTTGAGTGTCCACAATGGTGGCCAAGCGGTTGGCTTCAAAACCAGCATCATTGGCCGGCGAGAAAGAAATAAAATATTTTCCCGGGTGCTGGATTGTCTCTTCCCACTGCACCGTGAGCTGTGTGCCCGCCGTCAGAACTGTGGGCGTTGCTCCCCGAGGCAGGCCACCGCATGGACCCATCTTAATTCCGGAGTTATTATTTCGGGGAACGGGCGAGGTCAATCGGGCGTGCGAAAATCCCACCGCAGGGACTAAAATAACTAGAG
>JAYUPS010000269.1:0-7371 GCA_043759945.1 Bdellovibrio sp. | reverse complement strand
GTTTTTTGCGAACTTAATAAGAAGTAGATTAAATCCAGCGGAACATATCAAAACACAATTGATAGACTTCTTTGTGGCGGGCGCGCTTTGAAATGTGTTCGGCTTTTTTTAAAAAAACCTGAAATTCTTTTTTTAATTCTTCAAAGCCCGCCTGGTCCATCGTGAAGGTCGCCATAAGACATTGCTTTTCTTCTTCAGGTGTTGTCGACAATCGCGACTGAATGGCGGTTTTAAAAAGATGCTGATAAGTGCGCATCAAGGGATGATCTTTGGAAAAGTGAGTTCGCCGGGCCTTTACTTTTAAAACGTTTAAAGAATCTGTTGGATCTAAAACTACCAAATCATTTCTTTCCAGAACCCGAAGAAGATCCTTAAGCTGGGGGGTCTTTAGTCCCAGTGAATTTCCAACCAGTCGAACATTCTCTCTCAGGGCATCAACCGACAGTGCGGCGTACAGAACAACGCCCAGGGGATTTAACAAATAATCCATCTCGTTTGTAAACGACGAGGAATCCGTGCGACTGATTTCGGTGGTGAGCTTTCTTTGATCCCGCAAAGTTTCAATGCGTAGGCCCAGCTCATTTTTTCTTTCATTTTTCTTCGCGATCGCTTGCGCTCGCAACAGCAAAATAAATTCGGACTCCTCTGGAAAAAAATCCAACGTCTTGCAAGCCAGCCACAAATCTTCTTCGCCCAAATGATGGCTGTCGGAATTTAAAACTTTTGAAAGATAGGTCGCCTGAATCCCCAAATGATCGGCAATTTTTTTAAAGGTCCAATTCTTTTTTCTGGCTCGAGCCTCGCGCAGTCGTTCTTTAAGCAGGGGCTTGTAGTCAGTAAAGCTGTAAACATCCATCGAGAAACAGTATTACACCCTAGGTATAATAAAATGAACAAAATTATATTATTTCATCATTAAATTAATGCAAGAAAGCGGCGATTCTAGTTTTGGGAGCCAAAGGCCACGGTAACCAAAAGCATTAACTAAAACAAAAAACGGAGATGATTAAAGTGAAAGCAACTAACAAAATATTTGCAGCCCTGTCCCTGACATTCGTATTTCAAGCCCTAGCTATTGCACAGGAAAAACCAGCCATTCAAAACGAGGTTTTCTACAAGCAAGAGTCGATCGCAATCGCTCCCGTGTTGGGCGCAACCAGTTTCAATATTGCCGGCAGCGGCATGAGCAGCCGGGGTGGTGGTCTTTTTGGTATCGAAACCATACTCCCGACGGGTGTGGCGGGTTTGAGTTTTATCACCGGATTTGATTACGTAGAAACCGGCGCAAAGAACGAAAACTTTTTTGCTTCGGCCGAATATGCCATTGGTTCGATCATGGTACCGGCGATTGCCCAATGGAATTTTTCGGAAAACAAAGAGACCGGAAGACGGTTTTATCTGCGAGGTGGTTTGGCATTGACTCAAGTAACTTCGGCCAAAGCTAAAGTGATGTTTTTCGGAGAGCAGGCTGAACAGGATATTAAATCTAGTATTGCGAACAACGATCTTTTGGTTACGGCCGGAATCGGCGGAAGCATCAAAGTCTTTGAAGAACTTCGTGCGACCTTGGATCTAAGCTGGGCCCAAGGGACCGTTAATACGATCAAAGACCAAGAGGGAAAATCCAGTGGGCTTGTTGCCACAACTTCTCTTGTTATACCACTTTAGTAAAAAAGTAAGATGATTTAAAAGACAAACTTTGCGGCCAATCATCTCCGCTATAGGGGTCCCCAGGGAAGCGCTTCCCTGGGGGTTTTTATTTTTATCAGAAACAAAATTCCCGATCTAAACCGAAGTTAGAAAATCCAAGTGTGGCTAGGGTCGGCTGATTTACGGACTCTGGAGATATCAGCTGCTGCTCCACCACGATCGACATTGCGTTTTGTGAGTTCGAAGTCGACTTGGAAGCAAAGCCTAAACCTGGAAGAATCAATTTGTCGTCGGGAACGGACCATTGACCCTCGACTCGTTGACATCCTGCGGGGCGAAAACTGCCATCTTCAGCCGCCGGAAAGACATTCTCTTTGTAAAAAGCAACGAAACGAAAGTCCTCGAACAGATACAAATTAATTGTGTAGTTGAGCTTCGTCCCATCAGCACGTGGTACCTTTTGGTTCCATTGGCTCATGACCGTACGAAAAGACTCGACCGGCGTTTCCGGATCCGAGTTGTCAATTTCATGTTGGTGAATAAACTGTCGGAAGTAATCTAAATCACCAGGGCCAGCGTTTGCAGACATGGTGAAAGTCAAAGCTCCCACGAGCAGGCTAAAAATCATTTTCATAAATTCTCCTTGGGTTTAGGGACCCGGGTTTAAGATATAAATTAAACTCAATGGCGAGTTGTACTGTAAAATCGGAGCTATTTTTCCGTTGATGAGCGTTCCGATAATGTTGATCCCTTGGGGGGAAACCCGCATGTAAACTGTTTTTGGCGGCCCCGGAATTCTGGGAATAAAAACGCCTTTGGCTCCGTATTCTTGCGCCATTGGACCAATCAAAAACAAACGGTAGGCTCGCTCTTTCGGCGTGAATACCACTTGTTCTTCGGTCAGATGCATGAAGGATGCTGGTTTGCCGGCGAAATCTTGAAGATCGGGCGCTTCCATCTGCAAAGTTCCCAATTCGGTCGCAGTTACCGGTGAATCTTGAATTAAAGATGATATTTTCAGTCGTAGAGTTAGGCCTTGCACTCTTTCGACGACCAAACAATCATGATTTGGCGGAGAACCAAAAAATTGTCGCGTTGCCGGACCCAAAGTCATGCCGCAGGCGGTGAAATTTAAATTTGGACTCAAAAATGACTCGGCCTGTGCATTTTCAAAAATGGAAATGTATTCCGGTTTCATAATTTGATCGAGAAAGATCTCCGACATCAGACCGGCTCCCACGTGCGGCATGCCAAACACGTGACCTAGCTCGTGTTTCAAAGCGTAGCGCAAGATTTTTTCTTTTTCCCAGGCCCGTTCGATCAGAGGAGTTTTACCTTGTTTTAAATCGCCCGAGAAAAATAGGAAGCCTTTGCCCCTCAAATTCACGGCATCGTAGTCGGTACGGACAGTCACACCGACGAACTTGTTGGGATCTTTTAGAAATTCTATCTCCACTTTATTTAAAAGCGAGGAACCGAAAAGGATCCGCACATCAATACCTGGTTCGGTACACTTTTTCTTAGTGAATTGCTGCCAACCTAAAGTGAAAGAACCCTCAGCGGGCTGAAAAACCTCGGCACTGCGAAATTCATCTTTCCAAAAAGTTAAGGCATCGTTAAATGCAGCCTCGATCTGAGCTTCGGTGACCGAGACGGCGGTCGCATCGATTTGCAGACACCAACTCACTTGCTTCGTATTATGAACAAACCACGGATTTCTAGAATCTTTAACAAGTTCTCCGCCGGAGCCGATCCAGACGCCTTGAGCGAAGGAAAAACCACCAGGCAACAGAACGAAAATCAAAAGAGAGAAAAAAAGCTTCATCTTAGAAATCCTTCAGTCGGAACCAAACTTCACCCGACGCAGAAAAAAGGGCGACCTGACCAATGCCCGGCGCTGTTGGAATCACCGAAACTTTAACGGCAAAACTGGATTTGTATCCGGCCGGTGTAAATCGTCCATTCACCGAAAAAGCTTCGACCAATCTCGCGTTGGGGGTACCTTCTCCCAAGGGGAACCGAAAAGTCGATAAGTTCGTCAAGGTAAGGGTCCCGTCAAAATTAAACAGATTGTCCAACTGTTTTAAAAAGCGAAAAGCCAAATTTCCGCGACACTGTTTTACCTCGTCGACGGTCACTTCTTCATAGAAGCCCTCGGAACCCACGATCACAGACTTATGACTGTCTTGGCTGACGACAGAACGTTCAGTGACCATCGGGATGACTTTGCAAATCGATCCGCAGCCTCCGATATTGCCGGGCTCCGGGTCATAACATGTGATTTCACAGCTTTCGACACGGCGATCGATAAGAACTTTATCGCCCAAGACAAATAAGGGTTTGCCAGAAGCCAGTTTTGCTTCCAACTGAAGCAACACGTTATCGGCATCGACGATCTCCACAGCAAAAACATTGGGAGCAAAGAAAATCACTAAGCTGCAAATAAAACGCATGAAAATCCCCTAAGTTTTGAGTTCTTCATCGGTAGCAATTAACGGGATGTGCTTCAAACGGAAAATGGAGAGATTCCTGTCTTTTAAATAAAAGAGGCGATGCGAAACGGAATTTCCCATGCCTCCATTGACGTTGACGCCGATGTTGTATGGGATGCGAACCATGTTTGACGTCGAATTAAACAACATCTCAGTCGAAGTGCCAGCCCCCCGGTCGGAGAGCAAAAATCTTTTTCGAATTTCAAAATTTGAGATCAAAACCGGCGAGCATGTTCACATTCATGGTCCCAGCGGATCCGGAAAAACGACTCTGCTGCACTTGCTTTCTGGGCTGTTTGTGCCCCCGCAAGGACTTATAAAAATAGGATCGACGCGCTTTGATCATTTGAGCGATGGCGCCCGCGCACAGTTTCGCCGGCATCACATCGGGGTCATTTTTCAAAAATTAAATTTGCTCGAATATCTAACAGTGGAAGAAAATGTGCGCCTGGGTCTTCCGGATCTTAACCAGGATCAACATGTGGTGCGATCGGCTCTGCACCGCGTGGGTTTGGAAGACCGAGCGCAAGATTTAAGTTCAGTTTTAAGTCTCGGCGAGCAGCAACGGGTGGCCGTCGCTCGGATTTTAGCAATGCGTCCCGATATTATTTTGGCGGACGAGCCGACTTCCAGTTTGGACCAGGAAAATGCCACACAAGTTATCGATGCACTTATTGAATGTGCCCACGGGAAAACGTTGGTGGTTGTCAGCCATGATCAGCGCCTGCGTGGACGATTTGCGCGAACCATCGATTTCCGGGATTTGGTGAGCCCATGAAGCCCCTAGAATTAGCCCGGCTCAATTTGGTTCGCCGAAAAACCTCGACGGTGATCGCCGTCACGGCGATTGCCCTGTCGGTGACGATGGGATCAATGATTTTTCGGATTTTTCATTTGGGAAATCAGCGCTTCACAAGTCTTGCTGGGGGCGGAACTTCGATCGTGGGCTCCAAGGGTGGCGGCGTAGAAATTCTTTTAAATGCTTTGAACGCCGAGGGTGATTTTCCGGGCTTTCTGCCCCAGGCACTTTATGACACTTTAGATTCTGAAGTTAAAATGCCTTTTCAAGATGGCTCGGTTTCTTCAACCGAAGGTACCAAGCTCATTGTGCCCCTGCTGTACGTCGCGAAGTTTGGCGAAGACCGCGTTCTTTCCACGAACCAAAAATTTCTAGATCGTCCCTACGGAGATGATTCAGCCATCGTGGCGCAAGGTCGTTGGTTCGAAGATCCTAAAGAAATCGTCGTGGGCGCGGCGGTGGCGCAAAAAAAGGGATTAAGCCTGGGCCAAGAAATCGGCGTTCGTGCTTGGTCGCCCAAAGGTCTGTCCGACAAAGAAGAATCTTTTAGAATCGTGGGCATTTTAAGAGAAAGCAAAAAAGTTTGGGACCGTGTTTTGTTTAATTCCATCGAAGACGGGCAAGCCATGATCGAAAACTACCCCGCGGCCCTGCAGTCTTCAATTTGGGGATCAAAAGTTCTTTCTTATTTTTGGATTTTTCAAGATGGCAAGTCGGCCGCGGTTATGAATGACATTGTCAACAAGCGCTCGATTGCCCAATTCGTTTCGGTTTATGACGAAAAACAAAAATTAAGAGAATGGACCGGAACGGGTGAAGATCTTGGTCTAACCATCATGGCCTTTATTGTTCTGCTTGGAATCCTAAGTGTGACCGCAATCATGATCACAAGATTTGATTCCATGCATTTGCAGATCGCCGTTTTAAGAGCGATTGGTTACCAGCAGTCTGCGATTTCAAAGTGGCTTTTGCTCGAGGGGCTCTTGCTGGGTGCAGTTTCGGTGTCGTTGGGAATTATTTTGGAATGGGCACTTTTTCCTTTTGTTGCCCAGCTTTTAGGGAAATCTCTGCCGCCCTCGAGCACCGGATCTTTTGAATTTTTATTGCCTTATCCTGTTTGGATTGCGGCCGTGGTTTCGACTGTTTTCGCCACGGTGATTCCGCTTTACAGATTGTATCGACAAGACGTTCATTCGAGTCTAAAAACAGTTTGATGAAATCCAATCAAGAATATCAGAATGAACTTCGCGCACTTTCGATGGCCATGGCTCGAATCCACAAAATGATTTTTGAAAGTGAAATCATGGATCTGGAATTAAAATCCGGACAGGTTTTTAGTACGGCTCTGCGTTTGCAGATGTTGATCAATGCTCCCGAGTTGGCTTGGTTACGGGTTATGAGCCAATTGATGGCGTGGGTTGACGAAGTTTTTTTTCAAAAAGAAGCAATTCAGCCAGAACAAATGAGGCAGGCTTTTGATAAAGTGAATCACTTGATGTTTGCCACGATGCCTTCGGAATTTACCTCGAATTACCGTCGTCTCATGACTTCGCTGCCTGATTTAATGGTTGAGCACGCTCATTTGCGAACGGCTTTAAAAAAGCTCGAAAAACAGTAACGACATGTGCTAAAAATTCTCCATGAGATATTTTATTCCATTGCTAGCATTTGTATTTTTAGCTTGTGCTCCCCCCAAGGGGGCCCAGTATGAGCCGCTTCCCGTTCCTGCGCCCGATCGAAAACCAGAAACAACTCCCGAGCCGGTGCCCGCGCCAAATCCGGATTCCGGGGCCGTGCCGCTAACCAATGAAGAAAAGTTATTTTTTGCCCAAGAACAAAAACAAGTGGAGCAAGCCTTTGTCAATTTAGGCCACCAAACAAGTTTGAAGATTATTCCAGTTTATTTGTTAGCTAAAATAAAAAATGATGATCAGGGAAAATGCATTCGCAAAGACATGCTGGGTCCCGACAACCCCTTTAAAGAAGAGCAGATCCGAATCAGCGGAAATAATATGGCGGCGGACCTACTGAATCGCAATGTTCAGTCGGGACGATTCATGAGCCAGACGCGCATTACTTATATTCACGAGTTAGGACATTGTTATTTTAAGAAAAACCACAACGTAAAAACAATTTCTACCGCCGGATACAAGCTTGTGGTGGGCAAAGATGAATTGCTAAAAGTACCTAAGTCCATGATGATCACGGGAAAAGACGTTTCGCGGCTTCCGGCAGAATTAACTCGTTATTATGTGGGTGAGATTTTGGGACTGTGGACCGCAGACAGTTTGTACGATGTCGCGAGCCGAGTTTCGGGAGCGCGAGTCGTAAAGCAATAAGAATGCATTAAATTATTCGGGAAGCGGGATTAAGTCGTTCCAATCTGGAAATCGACGGGTCCCCTATGATCAAAAAAGACAACGGGACCGA
>JAYUPS010000268.1:0-7379 GCA_043759945.1 Bdellovibrio sp. | reverse complement strand
GCATTGAAGCTGTGTTCTGCATACAAGGTTAAAGACGCATCAAAGGCTTTGACGACCTCTTTGTCAGGCACTTTGCCAAAACACATGTTAAAGAAATTTTCCGCGATGCTCATCGTGGTCGACGGCGGAATGAAATCTTGTCCTTTTTTAAACCGATAATCGGCCGCAATCATCGTTGGGATTTTTGCGAGCATTAGCATCGCTTTATCGAGGTTTGAATTTTTATCCCAAATACGGGGATCTTCGCAGCCCAAAAAGCTCACGCCCGTGCGGATCGAATCCATCGGATGACATTTTTTTGGCAGGGCGCGAATCACATTCAAAAGATCTTTACTGATCTCGCGATTGGCTTTCTCTTTTTTTTCGAAGTCAGACAGTTGAGATTTGTTCGGAAGTTCGTTGTTCCAGAGCAAGTAAGCGGTTTCTTCGAAAGAGCATTTCTCGGCCAGTTCTTGCACCGGATATCCACGGTAAATGAGCGAACTTGTCTCGGCGGTCACTTTTGAAACCGAGGTCGTGTCGATGACGGCGCCATCGAGGCCTTTTTTGACATTCATTTTTTCTGGTTCGGCGACGTAGTCCGGGTTGACGATTCTGTCTGACATTTTAAATCCTCACACTTTAAAGTTAAAAAGATCTTGATCAAATTTATTATAAGCTTCGTAGTCGGTTAATTCGTAAAGTTCCTTGCGGGATTGCATGTCTTTGACGGAGCCCTCTTGCGTTCCATTTTTTAGAATATCATCCAGACCCCGGTCAACGGCGCCCATAGCTAGTCTCAAAGTCGTCACGGGATAAATCACCATATTGAAGCCCACCTGGGTGAGTTCCTGATTGGTAAACAAACGAGACTTTCCAAACTCGGTCATGTTGGCGAGCAAGGGAGCTTTTACGGCCTTGCGAAAAGTTTCAAATTCGTTCAAATCCGTCAAAGCTTCCGGAAAAATCATGTCGGCGCCCGCATCCAAGTAGGCTTTCGCGCGCTCGATGGATTTTTCCAGGCCCTCGCTGGCGCGCGCGTCGGTGCGGGCGATAATCACAAAGTTTTGGTCCAGCTGCCGGGCATCGGCGGCGGCTTTAATTTTTCGAACCATGTCCGAGGTCAAAACGAGAGATTTACCATCCAAATGACCACAGCGTTTTGGATTGATCTGGTCTTCCAAGTGACATCCGGCAAGTCCCAGCTCAATCAGTTCTTGAACCGTACGGGCCACACTCATCGGTTCTCCAAAACCGGTGTCGGCGTCGATGATGCTGGGAAGTTTCGTCGCCCGCGAAATTTGTCGACCCCGGGCGGACACTTCAGAGAGTGTGGTTAAACCGATGTCGGGGTAGCCCAAGTCATTCGAAAGCACGCTTCCCGAAATGTAGACACCGTCAAAGCCCTTTTTTTCGATCGCCATTGCCACCAACGGCGAGAAGGCTCCCGGAAATTTCAAAAGCTTTCCGGATTTTAAACCAGCCCGTAAACTTTTTCTTTTTTCAGCGGCGGTGAGCGCGGGAAACAACATTAAAAGATCCCCCGGGTGTCGCGTTTGTTGTTGATCAGCGTTTCGATCGGAACTTGCACGTTGAGCTCTTGCACTTGTTGCGGCGTCAAAGCGGGAAGGGCTTGTGCCAATTGTAAGAAACGATCTCGCTCGGCACGGGTAATTAAACCCTCGGTCAGCTGATCGAATTTTCGGATATAGTCCGGTCGCGTGAAGGGACGAGCGCCCGCCGGGTGCGCGTTAGCGACACCCAATTCGTCGACAATTTTGGATCCGTCCCTCAAAGTAATTTCGACGCGACCGCCGAAGCGTTTTTTATCCGGGTTTTGCTCGTGGTACCAATCCGTCCACTGTTTGTCCTCGATGGTTGAAACTTTATTCCAGAGTTTGATGGTGTCGGGACGGGTCGCACGCTCGCGGGCGTAGGAATTAACGTGATGCCAGTTGCCGTCTTGGAGCGCCACCGCAAAAATGTACATGATCGAATGATCCAAAGTCTCGCGACTGGCCTGAGGATCCATTTTTTGTGGATCGCCCGCTCCCGTGCCGATCACGTAGTGAGTATGATGCGAGGTATGGATCACGATATCTTTCACGTCGTCGAAGTTTTTAATTTTGTCCTTCATGCGCGCGGCGAGATCAATCAAAGCTTGGGATTGATATTCTGCCGAATGTTCTTTCGTGTAAGTTTCTAAGATAGCCAGTTTCGGTTCCCCCAAATTCGGGAGTGGAACTTCGTAACGACCGTCTTTGCCATCGAGCATGTAAGCGATCACGGAATCTTCACCCTCGTAGATCGGGCTGGGAGCGCCTTCGCCGCGCCAAACACGGTCGACGGCTTCAATGGCCAGTTTTGAAGAATGGGCCGGGGCATAGGCCTTCCAAGATGATATTTCGCCTTTGCGTGATTGCCGCGTCGTGAACGACACGTGCACGGCTTGTTGAATCGCTTGATAGATCGTTTCGGTCGGAAGACCTAACAGCGTGCCGATACCTGCAGCCGAAGCCGGGCACAAATGAGCGATATGATCTTTTTTATGTTTGTGCAGGCAAATCGCTTTTACCAAGTTCACGTGAAGCTCGTAGCCCGTGACAATCCCGCGCAGCAGATCCCGGCCTGCTTTACCTTTTTGTTGGGCCACCGCCAAAATCGGCGGAATGTTGTCGCCGGGATGCGAGTAATCTGCGGCCAAGAAAGTGTCGTGAAAATCCAGCTCGCGAACGGCGGTCCCGTTAGCCCAGGCAGCCCAAGCGCAGGAAAATTTTTGATTGTTTGGCAGTCCAAAGACCGTTGCTCCATTTTCACGGGGGTGCGCGAGCGCTTGAGAGCGCGCGGTCGCGACGGGTCCACGGTTCAGCGAAGCAACGGCCACCGACGCATTGTCGATAATTCGATTGATCACCATATCGGTCACTTTATCGTCAACGGGTGCATCGTCCGCCGCGATCTCAGCCATGATCCAAGCCAGTTGGTTCTCTTTTGGAAGTTTTTCTTTCGAGGGGTAAACGCGAACCGTGTGTTTTCTCATGACGAGCAAACTCCTGAGTAATTGGGATATCGAAGTGCCCCCAATCTAGCCAGGGCCCGGGGCCTCGTCATTACGGTCAGCGTCGAAAGCAGGGCCCAAGGTTCGTGTTCAGGGCTGCCTCAAAAAGTCCCAAATGAGATGTGCCAACTCCCTGGGGACTCGTTGCGATTGATGTCGTGATTTGACTTCCATGCGTACTCAAGGTTGATGGCTCCCACCGGCAAGACATAGCGCACTCCGATCCCGAAAGAGTCTCGGTAGGGCCTGGCGAGATCCAGATTTTTTATGCGCACTGAGCCGCCGTCGTAGAAAACGGCCCCGGCCAAGGCACCGTAAACCGGGAAACGCACTTCGGATTTGTAAAGCAGCATTTGAGCCTCGGTGCGCAAATTAAAGCGCCCGTTTTCTTGATTGAACTCGGCGGACGGAAAATCAAACTTGTTCGGATAAGACTCATCCGGAGTAAAGCCCCGGACGGTGGTTTGACCCCACAGAATCAAGCCCTTTTTATCGTAGGGAACCGACCCGTTGGAATTTCCAGAAATATTTTTTAAATAGCCCGCACGCAATGAATTGGCCCACACCATCTTCCAAAGACCCAAGGCCTGGTAGTGTGTAAAGCTTCCTTGAGCTTTGATAAATTCAATCGTGTCATTCGAGTTGTAAAGGGGAGACCCGTATTCGACGTTCACGCGCGTGAACGTTCCCCGCGTCGGATTGAACGGATGATCCCGGTAATCAAGATCAACCGTAGGGCCCGTTGAGCCGATACGAAGGGCCGAAATATCGGCTCCTGTTTTGACCTTAAAATCACGAAAATCCGCAAAATTCCAAAGGTCCCAGGACACCAACAAATGAGTTGTGATGGTTTGTTCCAAAGAAAAGATGTATTGATCAATATCCGAGGCCACGTCGGATTTTGCATCGGTGATTGTCGTCGACAGGCTGAAATTGGATCGAAACTTTATTCGCGAACGGAGCAAATAGGGCTCCAAATAACCAATCGTGAATTTGCGCTCTAAAAATCGAATGTCGGTCGGGTTGTAATTGGCGTCACCGCGAAATGAAATCCCGCGGCCGGTGCCAAGAATATTCCGGTAGGCTATCCCGCCGTATCCCCGCACGGTCAAGCCGCGGTCATTGTTGAGTCCGAATCCGGCATTGAACAGTCCTGGGTCGCGGTCGGTGACGCGCACGCGCACGGTGCGCAGTGAAATCGGAGTTTTTTCCTCGAGCGTCCGGATTTCGACAGAGCTAAAGTAGCCTGTTTTCTGAAGTCGCGACACGGACTCGTCGATTTTGTCCGGGGTTAAGATATTTCCGTAGTCAAACTCGAGCTCCATGAGAATTATTTCGTCCTCGGTCAGAGTGTTGCCTTCGATGACGATGCTGCCGACTTTAACTTGCGGTCCTTCGAGAATTTTAAATCGAACGTCGACAATCGTATTGTCCTCGAAATAGGTCACAACGTCGTCTTTTTCATTCGCCAGGGTCATATCCAAGTAACCCTGATCGCGGTAATGTTTGTTCAGGCGTCCGACAGCACTTTCCAACTCGTACAGACGCAAGGGTTCGCCCGCACGCAGTTCGACAAGATCGGTTAATTCTTGAGTGCTAAAATGGGTGTTGCCCTCGAAAATCAAATTACGGATTTTTGTTAACCGACCTTCTTCAAAATTGACTTGGACGGTGATTTGATCGCGCTTTTCGTTGTAGATCGACCGGGTCGAGACGATCCGGGCTTTCAAAAATCCGCGGTTCCAGCGGTCCGTAACCATGTTGCGAAGTCCGGCATCTAAATCTTCTTTCACGTAGACGCCGTCGCTGACGGCCTCCGAGGAATGCTCGCGGATAAAGTCTTGATACACTTTGGTGTCTTCCGAAAAGCTTCCAATCAAATCGATCTTGGCAATTTTGATCCGGGGGCCCTCGTTCACCCGAATGTAGATTTTGCGAACGAATTCGCCCGCACCTGGGGACTCGTCGGTCGAAACCTCGGCCCGGGCAAAACCCTCGGAGATATAAAAAGTTTTAATTTTGGTCCCCAGCTCGGAAGCCACGTTGGGGTTTGAAGACGCAAAGGTTTCTAGATTTAAAACTTGGGCAAGTTTGGTCTGGTGTTTTTCCTTCTGCCCATCAAAAAACACATCGTACTGGAAGACGTTTTGAAAACGGTAGACGGCTTTTGAGTTCGCAGATCCTGGGTCGGATTGTATCGAGGGATCAATCACCTCGGTGCGGAAATAGCGGTTTTCGGACAAGTAGGTTCGCAAGTGGTCACGCATGGCATTCAGGGTGCGTTCGTTAAGGGCCTGGTTACGGAATTTTTTTCGCATATGAAAGGAAAGCTTCTCGTTCAAAAGCTTGTTTTTCGAGATCACTTCAAAAGATTCGAGCGTCGTTTGCCGACCCTCGCGGATGCGAATTTTAATCGTGACGCCACGGTCTTTAGGGCGAATAAATTCGAAATCGATGCGAACTTGCGAAAAACCTTGGGATTGGTAAAATTTTTCCAAACGATCTTGGGCCTCCAGTAGCTGCTGTTGATCAAAAGCGAGCTTTTCGGAAATCAACATCTCGCGGCGAAGTTCTTTCTCGGAAATTGAAGAATTGCCGACGAACTCGATTACTTCAATCTTGCTCGTCTTACCAACGCGAAGCCGATAGCTATTTCCCGAACGAACAATTTCCGCCGAATCAAACTGATTTTTGACAATCATCTCTTCGACCAGCAAATCTAATTCTTTGGAATCAAAAGTGCCTTTTTCCAGGGTCGGGAACTGACGTTTGATCTGGGTGACCAACTCGGGCCCCAAATTTGAAAAGTCGAAATTTTCTTGAGACTCGGGTTTATTCTGGGCCCAGGACGCCCCCGACAAAAGGATAAGGAAAAACATCAAAGACAGAGATTTCATTGTCAGGTCGATCCGAGTTCTCATTTGAACTCCTGACTGTAATCCAAATCGACCCCAAAGACTCCGGACTCGTTGTACTGCTGATCTTTGAGACCCGAAGAATCCGTTGCATTCTTGTTTTCCCAGCTGCCCACCGCCGACAAACTGGGCGACAGGAAATACTTAATTTTTGCGTCGGCGCCGGAGGTGTCCACGTTGGTGGTGGCGGCGGCTTCGGCCTTTTCAGAAAGCTTCACCTTAAAAGTCACCTTGTGCACCGACTGATTTTTGGTATCGTCATAGGCACTTGAAACATTCACGTTGATGGGGGATTTGTTAGTGATTCCTGTCAAACCAACCCCGTAATTAATTGCCGTCGCGGCGGCTTCGGACCTTGAAAGCTCTTCGTCGGATTCACGATTTCCGGTCCGGGACTGCGAGGCCGCATTGCTGGTCACCCCAAGAGCCAACAAAGAAATGATTTCTTGGTCCGGCAGGGGTGGAAGTGAAGAGAGCTTAACCAAGGGTGTTTTGGCGGTTCCCTGAATTAGCAGATTGATATCGTAATTGCTGATGCGGCTCCGGGCGGAAACGTAAAGCTCGGGATTGACTTCGCTTTCGTCGGTGAATTTGACACTGGCGTTGTTCACGTCAAAGATTTTATCTTTAAACAACAATTTCGAACCACTGGTCAAATTAATATTTCCCAGCAAAATCGGTTGGGTGGGGATACCGCGGATTTGCAATTGCCCTGTGGCTTGGCCATCAATCAGAGAGTTTTTAATTTGCAAAGGACGATTCAGATCCACTTGCAAATCCAAAAGTACGGGCTCAAAGCTGGAGTCACGAATTTGCTTAGGCAGGTAAGAACTTTGCTTAACCTGATCGACCCCCGAAGCGTCGGCCAATTCTTTTTCGAAAATGCCGCCGTTGACTAAGTAATTTCCTGAAAGAAGAAAAGGAAACCAGTTTCCAGAAAATCTTAAATCCAAGTTCCCGGTGGTGCGCACCCGGTCGGGTACATTGAGCGAAACTCCTTCGATGCGTGCCCGGATGTTGGTGCTTAAATTCTGGGAGCCATTCAAGAGCACGCTTCCGTCACCCTTTAGGGTTCCGCCGGCAAAGGCCCCTTGGATGTCGTTAAGGAGAATTTTTGTTTGCGAAAACTGGATCTGACTTGAAACCCGCTCGAGCGCGTGCGGGAAGCCCTTGAGTTTGGCGAAACCCTCTTTCAGATTCGCTTGGCCCAAGATCTCCAGACGATCATTGTTGCCCGAGAAAGCGATGTTGAAGATTCCGACGCCACCCAATTCTTCCAGGAAAGGAACAAAAACGTGAAACAGGCGCAGCGACCCTTCGCCGTTAAATTGAAATCGTAAGTTATCCTGAGCAATACGATTTCCGGTAAGTTCGTAGAAAGAATCCTCTCCCTCGGCCCGAAAATTTTGCAAACTTAAAACTCCATT
>JAYUPS010000267.1:0-7394 GCA_043759945.1 Bdellovibrio sp. | reverse complement strand
CCAACCGCGACTGGCAAGTGTATTCCAGCGCGAGTCTGCAATCTGCGATCGCTTCGATCATTAAAGTAAAACCAGATTTTGTTTTTTTGGCGATCGATCATCAAAATAAAAAAGTTAAGCTCTTACCAAAAATTATTGCCCAGGCTCTGCGGGTCGAAGTGATTGGTTTCGTCGAATCCACCTCGCCGCAAGCCATGCATGCCCTTAACGAATTGAAACTGGATTACGTTCTTTTCCCCCCAATCTCGGGACCCTCGATCGAACGGTTAATCCATCGTATGAAAAAAGATGAACAAAGACTCGTTGAACAGGCGGAAAAAGACGAAAAGCGTGGCCTGCTCACAGAGGATCCGACGACGGCTCAAGACATTGATTCCACTGGGGAAGATTTGGGCTCTAAAAAGACCAAGAAAAAACCCGGATTTTATTTGTTTGCCGGAGAAAAGAAAGTAAAAAATGAGGAAGGCAGCCGCCAGGCCCGGAAACTTTTAGAACAACTTCTGGGCGAAGAATCGACGGGTGACGCAAGCCCCAAAGAGCTTGTCTTGGTACAAAAAGACCCTTCTCCAGAGCACTCGGCTTTAAATGAGGGTCCCACAAGTGATCCTTTCTTGGCGGATTTCAAAACACCCGCCCCTGCCCCTGCTTTCAAACTTAAAATCACGGACCATATAAAATCGCCCCCGGTGAGCGCCAATGAATCGCTCCTGGTTCAAGGCACGCAAGCGGCCATCGACGAATCCGTACAAATCATTGAGGGCATCCAGGAATTCGAGGCCGTCGCCGCGGCCTCGCGAGTTGCTTGCGTGGTCGTCGATTCTCCCCGCTTTTCAGGCTATTTGGTCGCAGCCCTGGGAGCCGATCGTTCGATCGACGCCACTTTTATTGAATCGGTAAAAACCAAACTCGTTGAGTTTTTAAAGAAGCACGGTGAGACCGTCAAAGACGATGAATCCGGGATGGAACTTAAAATCGAGCGGATTGATTTTCAAGACTGGGCCGTGGATCAAGCCGAGTTCTTGAGAAAATCGATTCACAACGGGAGCGAAGTGGCGATGGCCTTTTTCCCCAGCCCCGAAACTCAGGTTCGACTGGAGCAATCGGCCAACGAGAATATGCTCCAAATGGACATTACGGAATTAAAAGAGGACATCCCCGTCGAATTTGACATGTACATCTACATGCCCACGAACAATCGCTATTTACTCTACACTCCGCAAGGTCGAGTCATGGGCGGCTCTCAAAAAGGGCGGCTCATCGAAAAAGGGGTGCAGAAAATTCATTTGCGCAAAGAAGCGCAAAGCCAAGTGCAGAAGTACCGGGCGCAGGTTTTCCTGAACGAAAAAATTGAAGCCTACCGAGCAACAAAAGCTAAAAAGAACACGGGTTGATTTCTTAGCTCTTCAAGGCCCGGCAAAACTTTTGGAAACCCGTAACTTGGTTTTTCATCAGCGTGAGCAGCAGTGGATCTTTAATCTCGCCCTGATCAAGAAGTTTCCAGACATTCATCAGAAAAACTCTCTCGGGAAAAAGATAACCGTTCCGGTAGCTAAAGATCTGTTGCAGGTGTTCGACGGGTCGAAGACCCCCAAAAACCCCGCCCAAGCCGATAAATGAAACCGGCTTTCCCAGGAACGCGTCCGGATATTTCCAATAATCAATAAAGTATTTCAGCGCTCCCGGATAGGAGCCGTTGTATTCTGGCACGATCATGATCAACCCCTCGCTGGTCAAGACGTCCTCGACCGCTTTTTTAAAGCTGGGTTCGCTGATCTCTCCGTAAGAGCCATGTTGCAAAGCGGACCAATTCAAATCTGCCAGATCGATGATCTCGACGCGCTCTCCTTGTTCCAAATAAAGTTTTTGTACAAAAAGCGCCACTACTTTCGATTTAGAATCTTTGCGGTTGGTGCCGACAATAATGTGTTTCATGATGACAAATCCTGTTTCTCGTCCCATTCTTAAGCCTGGGAAATAAGTTTTTGCTCGCGATGTTGGCCAAAGTTAATCCAACAATTCAAGGGAGTTCAAGGCGTGGAAAGTCGAAAGTGGTTTATATTGTCGCAAGACAAGGTTCACGGGCCTTTTGCAAAAGAGGTGGTGGAAAACCAGGCTCGGTCTCTACCGAATGCATTGATCTGGGGGCGCGGGCAAAATGACTGGATCAGCTTAGATCAATGGGAAAAAGCTCTGCTTGATTTCGAGTCGAACAACACCCGCACTCGGCAACAGGTGGAACGAGAATGGCACGTGCGCAACGCCGGCCAAGAACTAAAACCCGTGGTCTACAGCCAAATGATTGAATTTTTAAAGACCCTTCCCGATTTTAAAGAAGTTTTGATTTGGACCGAGGGTTACTCGGAATGGAAAGAAATCTACCAGATCCATAAAATTTTAGATGACCTGGGCGTTAGCCGCCGGCGCCATCCTCGGGTGCCCGTGATGGGGGCCGTGGAGCTCGAGACAGCCAATGGAAACTTGGTTGCCCGGGCGCTTTCGATCAGCGAAGGCGGACTCGGGATCACCGACTCTCCCCCGGTAAAAATTGGAGACCGTTTTAAGCTGACGATAAAAAGTGCGAATCTTTACGGACCGGTTCACGCCACGGCCGAAGTTGTCTTTGTTGGCGCCGATGGCTATTCGGGTCTTAAATTCGTGGGTTTACCGACGGAAAGCAAAGGCGCGATCATCGAATACGTCAAAAAATTTACCGAAGGCATCACCAACACGGGTACGCTGACGGCTCAAAAGAATTAAAAGAACCAGAAAAACCCCAAGTGCATTCTCTTTTACCCTGATAACCCGGGCGGATCTTCAGCGTCCAATCCGACTGCTTCAAAGCATTTTTTAGCGCCGCATTGCAAGCATAGGTCGCAAACCAAGCCCCTTCAGGTGCACTCTTTCCAAGGGACTGCTTTAAAAACTCTTCTTGCCACAGCGATGGAGAACTTTTTTGACTAAAAGCATCCCACAGAAAAACATGGGGGCTCGACCGAATCTGGTCGGCACTATAGAATTCAGATTCCACCATCCAACGACCTTGCTCTCTCGCGGTCCCTAATATTTCAGAGACTTCAGAAACGGAAATCTCAAATCTTTGGCAAATATCTAGATACACTTGGCCCAACTCTGTGGTTTGGGAATTTTTGCCACCGATAGAACCGCTAAAGCCTAGAAATTCGAAAAAAAATTCAATCAAATTGTCGTCGATTTCAAAGCTTTGCAGCAGGAAATCATGCGCTTTCCCTGTGCGAGCCGCGCAAACGGCCGTTAAAATTTCGTTGTATCCCAGGCCCAGCCCCAAAGAAAAAACGCAAGGTTTCGCCTGCTGCTGAAAAGCCCCCGCGACGGCGGGCCCATAAATGTAACAGGTTTCCGCGAAGGCTCCTGCGCGGTGATGCATGAGCTCACTTCGGCCCTCTTGGAGCTTTGAAAAACTGGGACTGCCGTCCTGGGTAAGGACCAGTTGCCATTGCCCGAAGACTTTTCCATCAATGCAGCTTAGACTTGACCCCAATTCATCCCCCGTGAGAATCCAAGCCTAACCGAAAGGATCCTATTTTGGAACGCCCTTGGAAAGGACTTCCCTTTCGACCGATCTCTGAATTTTATCAACAAAAATTTGGGGCGAAGACCTATAAAATTCCCGTGTCGATCTCGGGCGACTGCCCCAACCGACGGGGCCTTAAGGGTATGAAAACCTGTTCGTTTTGTGATGTTTGGGGCTCGGCGGCTCGGGAAGAATCTTTCGAAATGAGTCTGCAAGACCAGATGACGACGTTTGGCCAAAAAATTAAGGCCCGTAAAAATTCCGGAAAATTTTTGATTTACTTCCAAGCTTACACTTCAACCTTTCAGGATCTGCAGTCTTTGAGACAGTCTTTTGAAACTGCAGCACAGTTTCCCGACGTGGTGGGCTTTGTGGTCGGCACCCGGCCCGATTGCGTTTCTCAAGGGGTTTTGGACTTGTGGCAAGAGTACGCCGAGAAAATAGGTTTCGTTGGCGTTGAATTGGGGGTTCAAAGTTTTCGAAATTCCACTCTGGAATTTTACCGTCGCGGACACACCCACGAGCAATCTCTTCGTGCCATCGAAAAAATTTCGAAAGTCAAAAAAGTCGATCTGGGCCTGCACCTGATCTTTGGCGCGCCGGAAGAGAATGAAACTGATTTCAGAAATGCAGCACTTGTGTGCAACAATTTGCCCATCTCGAATGTTAAACTGCACAATCTGCACGTCTTAAAAAATACCCATTTGGAAACCCTGTGGAATCGGGGCGAGTTCAACCCCATCGATTTTCCGTCCTATGCCCGGGCCGTCCAAGTTTTTCTAGAGCATCTTAATCCAGATACTTTTATCCAACGACTGGCAGCCTATTCTTCACGCTGGGACGAACTCGTGGCACCGCCTTGGACTGCCGACAAAATGAGAACTCATCAGGGTTTGATCGATTTTTTGCAGTCCGAAAACTCTTTCCAAGGTCGCCACTTCCATTCTCAAAAGATGCAGGTTGAAAGACCCCTAGAATTCTTCAGTTCTGGTGACTGTAAGAATCTGTCAGAATCATCGAACGAGCCTTGACACTGTCCTGTAAGTCTCTTTAATTAATTCATAAAACCTTATTTTTCCCTCGAGAAATGGCCTTTTTTGCTTAATTGAAAATCAGTTTTTCTCTGTCAATACCTTTGACTGGATTGCTTTATTAATCGTCAATGACACTAGACCTTCCAAAAAATTTTAGGATTATTTTTGACTGCGGCTTAAAAAAAGATGACCGTTTAAGAACAGAGGGAATAGGCCTTATTGATGAAGCCACCCTTGAAACCACTAGATGTAGTCAGGCAAACAAGTCGCTTGACGAAAATTGTGGGGATTGCCGGACGGACCTAGGGATGGGTTCAAAACATAACAAATTTGATAGTTAATAAAGATCCGTTGTTTTCGATGGGATCGAGTGACAGCAGACAAAGGTCGGACTTTTATTGCAAGCCCGTACTTTGAGGGGATTGTTTTCACTTCAGCTTGGACGCCCATCGACGGTTGCGGTCTTCTAGAGGGGATTTTTTTATGTCAGCTACGATCGACTCGGGAAGCTTGGCTTCTCAGGGATTTCTATCCACCGAATTTGAAAATACGCCACTCCCACACGTGATGCGAGTAAAGAAACGTGACGGGACTCTGGAGCCTGTGGACGTTACTAAAATCGTGGAACGCGTGACCAGCTGTTGCCAGGGCCTGACTCAGGTGGATCCCCTGCGTGTGGCCACCAAGGCCATCAGTGGGCTCTATGACGGAGCTGCTACCAAAGAACTCGACACGCTCTGCATTCAGACGGCTTCACTTTTGATTAGCGATGATCCGGAATATTCACGTCTGGCTTCCCGACTACTTGCGATCTACGTCGACGAAGAAGTTCGCTCTCAGAAAATCAAATCCTTTTCTGACAGCATTACAACAGGCTTTCAGAATGGTTTGATCGCTGAGCCGACTTTTAAGTTCGTCGAGAAAAACAAAGCGGCCCTGTCCGCAGCCATCGAACCGTTTCGTACGGATCGTTTTGAATATTTCGGACTTAGGACCGTTTACGACCGGTATCTTTTAAAAAACCCAAAATCCCGCCAAGTTATTGAGACCCCGCAGTACTTCTTTATGCGCGTGGCCTGCGGTTTGGCGCAATCGGTGGAAGAAGCGATTGAATTTTACCGTTTAATCTCCTCTTTGGATTACTTGGCTTCGACGCCGACTTTGTTTAACTCTGGAACATTGCGACCCCAAATGTCGTCCTGCTATCTTTTAGATTCACCAAGTGATGATTTGCGAGCGATCTACGACAAATACACGGACATCGCCTTGCTTTCGAAATTCGCCGGGGGAATCGGCGTCGCGTTTTCGCGCGTGCGAGCTCGGGGTTCTTTAATCAAAGGGACCAACGGTCACTCCAACGGCATCATACCCTGGCTTAAAACTTTGGATAGCTCGGTCGCGGCGGTCAACCAAGGTGGAAAACGCAAGGGCGCGGCCTGCGTGTATCTAGAAACCTGGCACGCAGATATCGAAGAATTTTTAGAGCTTCGCGACAACACCGGAGACGAAGCGAAACGCACGCACAATTTAAACCTGGCCAATTGGGTGCCAGATTTGTTTATGAAACGACTGCAAGACGACGGAGTCTGGAGTCTTTTTGATCCCAAGGTCACCCCGCAGCTCGTCGATCTTTTTGGACCCGAGTTTGAAGCCGCCTATGTTCAGGCCGAGACTCAAAAACTCTATGTGAAACAAACCAAAGCCCGAGAACTGTATCAGCGGATGATGAAAACCCTGGCCCAAACTGGAAACGGCTGGATAACTTTCAAAGATGCTTCGAATTTGAAATCCAACCAGACGGGCCTACCCGAAAACGTGATCCATCTTTCAAATCTGTGCACAGAAATCTTGGAAGTGACTTCGGACAAGGAAACTGCGGTTTGCAACTTGGGATCGGTGAATCTGGGTCGTCACGTGGACGGAAATCGCTTTGATTTCGAGAAACTAGGTCGCACCGTCAAAGCGGCTGTTAAATATCTGGACCGCGTGGTGGACATCAATTTCTACCCGATCACCACCGCGGAAAGCTCCAACAATCGCTGGCGCCCCGTCGGATTGGGCTTGATGGGACTGCAAGACGTTTTCTTTCAGCTGAAGTTGCCTTTCGACTGCGACCAGGCCCGCGAGCTGTCGTCAAAAATTCAGGAAGAGATTTATTTTCACGCGCTTTCCACGTCCTGTGACATGGCCGAAAAACTAGGAGCCCATGCTTCGTTTAACGAAACACGAGCGGCTAAGGGCGACCTGCAATTTGATCTTTGGAACGTGAAGCCCGCGGAACCGGCTCGCTGGGATAAGCTGAAAGAGCGGATCAAAAAGCACGGACTGCGCAATTCCTTGCTTATTGCGATCGCACCGACGGCGACCATAGCCTCGATTGTGGGATGCTACGAAGCCACCGAGCCACAAATTTCGAATCTGTTTAAGCGCGAAACTCTTTCGGGAGAATTTGTTCAGGTTAATAAATACTTGGCGGTGGATTTGAAAGCCCGCGGTTTGTGGAATGACGAACTTAAAAATGAAATAAAAATCAACGAAGGCAGCATTCAAAACATCGTTTCGATTCCACCCGAACTGAAGGAAATTTACCGCACCGTTTGGGAAGTGCCCATGCGTTCTTTGATCGACATGGCCGCCGACCGCGGGGCTTATATCGATCAAAGCCAAAGCTTGAATTTGTTTAGCGAGTCTCCCACGATCGGAAAATTGTCTTCGATGTACATGTACGCTTGGCAAAAAGGGATTAAAACCACCTATTACCTGCGCAGTCGTCCGGCAACCTCGATTGCAAAAACAACGACGACAAAAAA
>JAYUPS010000266.1:0-2907 GCA_043759945.1 Bdellovibrio sp. | reverse complement strand
TCGTGCAAGCCGGACTTCCGACCTAAGAATTCGGTTCGCAGACCCAAAAAATTTGGCGCAGTTTAAAAATTTTGTCGTGGCGGGCGAATTCGAAAACGCTGCAATTGGGGGCGCGCAAGTGCTCGTGATTTTGTCCGGTCACACTTTGAGAAAACGAACGCAAGACCAAACCATGAGTGAAAAATGCCGTTCTGTTGTTTGGAGGGCTTTGATTGTCCAGTGGTGAAGAGAAGCTTGCAGGCGATCTACCCCCTGGCGGCGTGATTCTCCGCCCGGAAAGTGGGCTTCAAAATCTTCGGGTTCGGCGGACAACCACTGATCAATAAGTTTATCGCCGTAAGTCAGACGCATTTTATGACGATCAGACCCTTCGGCCTGGCCGAGAAATACTTCGCGCAGCCGCGGGTCAAGGTCCATCTTCCGGCCCGGCAGGGACACGGCCCCAGTTTGGACCGCGCGTTTTAAGTCGCTGGATACGACGTGATCAATCTTGAGCGGCTTTAAAAATTTACCTAAGTCTCTCGCCTGGCGGTGACCTTCAATGTTAAGTTCGATATCTGTGTGGCCCTGCAGGAGGCCAGTTTTGTTCCATTCAGTCTCGCCGTGGCGGATGAGATAAAATATTTGCATCTGGTGGATCATTGCATGGACACTAAACGCATGGAAGAATTTGTTCAAATTCTGGGGCGTCCGATTTTTCTGGTGGATCCCAAAACGGATCACATCGAATTTATCAATGGTCCGGGCGAAGAATTGCTCGGGGTCGACGCCAAGGGCGTCATCGGAAAATCTTGGGAAAAATTCTTTGACCCCGTTTCTATCAAACGCATTCACGACTCGATTCATCTTTTGACCCTGAGCAAAGAAGTCGAAGGGCGCCGCGAATTTCAACTGCGGCTGAAACGAAAGACGGGCCGCGCGGTCGAAGTGAATTTGATTTTGACCCATTACAAAAAAGGCAAAACCAAAATTTTAGTTTTTGATTTGGAAGATCTTTCGACGTTGATTAGCCTGCAAAAAGAAAAAGAAGCCCTACAGGGCGAAATGGGTCGCGTTTCCAAATTGGCCGATATCGGGCGCCTGACAGGCGGCATTGCCCACGAGTTAAACAATCCGCTCGCGATCATCCAGGGCCTGTGCGAAAACTTAGAATATCTCGTCGAGACCGACCAATACAAGAAAGACACTTTCCTAAAAGAAATGCAGCCGATGAAAGAAACCATCAACCGCATGAGCCGCATCATCCAAAGTATGATGAGCGTTGCGCGCGGCGAAGAGCCCGTGATGGAAAAATTGGCGGCGGATCAGGTGTGGCTTCGGGCCTCGAGCGCATTTGAATCTTTTGCCGGCTTCGAGGGAATTAAGATCATCAACGAGCTTAATCCCAAGCACTTTATCGCGGTGGATTCGATTCGGGTGGAGCAGATCTTCGTGAACCTGGTTAAAAATGCAATTCACGCGCTCGAAAGTTTGCCGGCCGGGACCCGAGAGATTCGCGCAAAATCATCCGAGCAAAAGGGCCAAATCTTAATTCAAGTTTCCAACAACGGTCCAAGCATACCCCAGGAGATTGCTGAAAATTTATTCACTCCATTTTTTACGACCAAGCCCGTGGGCCAGGGATTTGGACTGGGACTTTTCTTAGCTTACAACGTGATGAAGGCCCACGGCGGTCAACTTTCGACTAATAATTTAAAACCGCAAGGGGTCGAATTCGTTTTGACATTTCCCCGAGAAACAAAGGGATCGACCACTGCCTTTCATAACAGCATTTTGATCGTCGATGATGAGCCTTTGTTTCGTCAGGTGTTTTCGCGAAAGCTCGAGCGTATGGGCTACATGGTGACCATGGCCCGAAATGGATCCGAAGCCATCGACGCTCTGAAAAGTGCTACGAAATTTGATCTTTTGATTACCGATTATCGCATGGCCGGCCAAGACGGCGCCCATTTGGTCGAAGAAGTGCGGGAATTTTCCAAGATTCCGATTCTTTTTGTGACGGCTTTTGGAAAAGAAGAAGTCCTGCAAAAGCTTAAAGAAAAAGGCGTCATTCAGGGAATCATTTCTAAACCCATTGACCCCACCACGCTGCTGCCTCTGATCGAGCAAGCCCTTGATTTCAAACGCATTCGACGCGCCTCATTGAATTGACAAGCTCCGACATCTATATGATTCGTTAATTTCACTAACAGCAGTTCGTCGAGCGCAAAACGCGAACGTGTATTCAGAGGAGTTTCAATTATGTCTATGGAAGCCTGGCTTATTTCGCCTGTCATCGCAGGTGTGTTCGGTTTGATCGTTGCCGTTTATCTGTATGCACGAGTCAAAGCACAGCCCGACGGAAATGAAACCATGAATCGCATCGCAGGTTACATTCGCGAAGGATCCATGGCGTTTTTAATGCGCGAATACAAAGTGCTTTCCGGTTACGCCGTGGTCGTGGCACTTTTGTTGGGCTGGCAACTGGGATACCTTGCGGCTCTATCATTTATTCTAGGGGCTTTTTTAAGTTTGCTTGCGGGTTTCTTTGGGATGAAAGCCGCGACTTACGCCAATGTTCGAACAACTCAAGCGGCTTTTAAGGGTTCAAAACCCAATGCGCTTTTGGTGGCGCTCGATGGCGGCGCGGTCATGGGACTTTCTGTTGCGGGTCTTGCATTGATCGGTTTGGGCGGACTTTACTGGTTTTTTCAAGGCACCGAAATCGTTGGAACCGTTCTGCATTCATTTGCCGTCGGGGCCAGCTCCATCGCACTTTTTGCCCGAATCGGCGGCGGAATTTACACGAAAGCCGCTGATGTGGGCTCTGATATTGCCGGAAAAGTCATTCAAGGTATTCCTGAAGATGATCCTCGAAATCCTGGCGTGATCGCGGACAATGTGGGCGACAACGTGGGCGATGTTGCC
>JAYUPS010000265.1:0-7439 GCA_043759945.1 Bdellovibrio sp. | reverse complement strand
GTGCCGGCAGCAGGGTCAAAGACTCGACCAAACTCATGACCAGCGCCATGGTCACGACGATCGGAATCCACATGATAAACTGTCCCATCACCCCTTTGGTAACGAGCATCGGTAAAAAAGCGGCAACAATCGTTATGGTCGACGAGGTGAACGGAATCCAAAACTGGCGCGCCGAAGAAACGGCAGCTTCGCGAGCCTCGACCCCCTGCTCGCGCAAAAAGGCATACTGTTCGCAAATAACCACCGAATTGTCGACCAAGTTTCCCAGACAAATAATCAGCGCGATCATGGTGATGATATTGAAGTTGGCCCCAAAATAAACCATCATCGCAATGGTGCCGAGCGCACAAATCGGTAAGCTCAGTGCGCTGTACAGTCCCACTTTCCCGGGCAAAAATAAAAACAGAACCAACAGCACAACCAACATTCCGGTAATTCCATTGAAGGCCACGATCGACAGGCGATTTTCGACGCGCTTGGCTTCATCGTTGTAAACCACCGTTTTAAATCCGGGCGGAAGATCTTTTTGGAATTCACTCAAAACTTCCCGCAGGGCTTGAACGGTGGAAACAGCGTCGGCTTCTTCTTTTTTTGTCGCAATCAACAATGTCGCGGGTTCGCCGTTGAGCCGCACAATAAGTTTTGGTTTCTCACTGCCCTCGATGACCCGGCCCAAATCACGCACGCGGATTAAATTTCCGCCGTCATCACTGGTTCTTAAAACCAGATTCTCGATGTCTTCTGGCTTTTCAAGCTTACCAACCACGCGAACCAAGGAGACTTTTTCGCGGTCCCCCACGTAGCCGGCCGGCACGTCTTTGAGCTTTGCCAACAAAGCTTGATTCACGGCCGAAAGTCCAATGGCGTAGCTGCGAAGCTTTTTCTTATCGATTAAAATTTGCAGTTCTTTTTCCAGGTAGCCGGTCAATCGAACGTTGGCGACGCCTTTGACGTCTTCCATTCTTTCTTCCAGCTGGTTAACTAATTTATCGCGCTGGCGATTTTCATTCGGACCCACCAGGGCCATCTCAAAAATCGGTATTTCCTTGGCTTTGGATTCGGTGACCAAGGGAGCATCCAAAATCTCGGCGGGCAATTGCGACGAGGCTCTTTGTACGGCTCTTTGAATTTCGTTAACCACTTTGTCGGGATCTTTGCGATCGATATCGACTTTGACATCAATTTGACTTTGCTCATTCAGAGAAACGGATTTGACTTCTTTGACTCCGTCCAAGCCCCGCAGCTCTTCTTCGATGACTCGAGTAATTCGATCTTGGACATCTTCCGGAGATGCCCCCGGATAAATTGTCAGAATTCGTACCTGGGCGAAATTAACAGGGGGGAAAGTCTCTCGCTGCATCAGATTGCCCGCGAGCAATCCCCCCAAAACAATCAAAGCTGACAACAGAATGGAAAATCGCCAATTTTCGGTGAAGAACTTAAAGATTGTTTCCATACTCAGGGCCCGTATTAGACCTTATTTTACTGGGTCGCACAACGGTCAAATGTCATCGCGGTTGTCGCTCCATCGGTCGTCAAATTGGCGGTTCCGCAGCCCGTGATGTCCAGGGTATAGGTTGTGCTGTCGGAACAAGTTCCAGACCAACTTCCGCTAACCGCACAGTTGCAAGTCGAACCCCAAGTCACTGCCGTGGGCGAAACACTGCAGGTTTTTCCTGTGATGTTGTTTGCGATACTCAATGTTCCCCCGCTCATAACCCGGTTGGCTCGGCTGTCCCCGGTGACCGTGATATTTCCAGTCGTGCTGGTGGTGAAATCAAAAAGCGTCACGTTGGAACTCGAAGTAAATTTTCGCTTGATTCCATCATTTGAAAAACTAAAAACCCGCGCTCCCGCGGTGCCACTGGTGAACGTTACGCGCTGACCGATTGTCCCGGTCTGAACAATCGCAAGGGTCGCGCCCCGGCGCCCTGTCACTAACAAGATTGGTGAGCGTGTTGCCGACTCACCAGCTTGATTGACCGCACAGTCGGTCGCGGCATTGCCGCCAGCAAAAGATACCGACACAGTTCCGTTAAAAGTGGCTGCGCCAACGGTGCAGGCACTAAAAACCTTCGACCGACTTCCGGCCGAACAAGCCCCAAAAGAGGTCGAACCACAGGTAGCCAAAGCACCCACGCGATCTTCAGAAATCGGCGCCAAAACACCTGCGGTCTCGTTGGCATCAGAAGCCCGGTAACGGTTGTAATCAGTAAGAGCTGCTTTGGTCTCTAAACCGACCGAAGCGATGCTCCCTGAGCTGTTACCACTGGATTCATCCGCTGAAGCCATCACGTCGCCCACTTGTTGGCCGGCCTCATCGATGTCCGCCGACGTGGCCGCACTATCGCTGTTTTTCGTGCAGGCGGAAGTGAGTAAGACGATTGCTAGAAAGGACACAAAAAAATACCGTGATGAATTCATAAACTCTCCTTAGTGTTATGTGAAAATGTTAGTTGGCGGGGTTGTCCCGCGCAACTGGACGAAGAGCGTGTTTCGTTTCGACTGAACCAAGAACTTGATTGGTTTGCGGCGCGGAGCTCTGGGCCAGGAACTTTTTACGGGGTTTCAAAGTCCATGAATTGATCTAACGGATTCTTGACCTGGCTTTTGTAAAAATAGTGTAGGACTGCCGACAACCCCAACCAGGAGATTTATTTATGAAAATCATCTTATCCAGTCTTTTGTCTTTCTTGTCTTTCTTGTCTTTAGGCTCCACGTCGCAGGCTCTTAGTTGCACGAGTGCCGAAGGATCCCAAATCTACATCTCTGGCAACCGAGTCACTGGTGTTTCCGGGGACGTTGCTGTCGTCAATGAAGAAGGCCAAAGAGCCAATCTCACCCGTCGCATGTATTTAGCGGGTATAAACTGCGAACAGACAGAAACAGTTTTGTTTAACAGCGCGGACTTCACCCTAACCGTTGTTTGCCCGGGTCACACGAGCACCGATTATTTCTCAGCTTCAGTTAGCTGCAACTAAACGAATTCAATTTTTCAGGACTCAAAGCCATGCACCGGTTTCCGGTGCATCAGGCTCAAGACTCAATAAAACATTAATAGTTTTTGCAAACTTGCGAAAACTTATTCCCGTCGCCGTCCACGCCCTCGTTGCGAGCTTCGCCGTTAACAACGAACAAAGTGCGGCTTGAAGCCCGAGTTAAGTTTTTGTCAAAGTAGCATTGCATAACGCTTGAGTTTTCATCCACGCAATACATGACTTTGGTTGCTCCGCACCGGAAGCCGTATTTTAAACCGAGCTTAGCAACACTAACGCCGTTTTCGTCCTGGCTGGGAGCTCCATAATAACAGGGGCATTCGGCAGAGGCCGTGCTGGCGCTAGATACCAAAACAAGCAAAATGGTGGTCGACAGTAATTTCAAGATTTTCATGTTTATCCTTTGGGTTGTGATCTGGAGAGTGTGTACCAAAAAAAAGCAATTTTCGCGAGTCCGTAGTTTTAGCCATGAGTAAATTTTGCTTATATCTTGAAAACTTAGGCACGGTTTCCAATCGAGCCGGTGTATCTAAATTTCTTTGATTTCAGACAGCGCATCCTGCACCAGGGTTTCCATGCGGGAGCAGAGCCTCTTAAGATTTAAAAAACCAAAAATCACAAACATGACCGCTGCAATTCCTAAGAATTGAGCAGAAGACGGCTCCTCAGCATAGGCGGGAATGGCGACGGTGAAAAACTGATAGGCCGTCGATAAAAACAAAGCCAGGATAAATGGGAACCCAGATGAGAAACGAATTTCTTGACTGATGATGGACTTTCCCAGTTCATCGACATTTAGCTTTGCGACCATCAATTGAATCTGGAATAAGTTAAACCCTCGAGGGCGCAACCAAATCCCTTGGGTCTTGTTGTCCCAAAATAAGATACTATTCCGAAGCTTTACTTTTTTTCCGCGGTCAAAACTTAATGGAACAGCGCAATCATTAACCGTCGAGGTTTTTAGACAATAATAAGTTTTAACGTAGGGTACAAACAGATTTAAAAGTGCTAAAAAATCTAAAAAATACAAAATGATAAAAAGGTTGCTGTACCAAGGGAGCCTACTAACCGAGTTCTTGCCGTTGACCTCGGGAAAGTCCCTTGGCCTCGAAAAGGGATTTTCAGTTTGCGAGTGGTCTTTCTGCTGTCCTTTAAAGTCTCGAACCTCAAGGCGCAAAATCTGATTGTCCGAAGGATCATAGCAAATACGTACGAACGAATCCTTGCTGATTGGTCCGCCATGAGACGAGGTATTATTAAATCCATCCGCAACTTCGTAATCGGAATACCTGAATTGTATTCCCGAAACGGAAAAAGACTCGTCAGCATGTCCAGCATAGGGCATTGGAACAAAATTTTCCACCGGACCTTCAACAATAAGACAGGCCCCTTCTTCGACAAGGGTTTTGCGCCGCCTGTGACTTGAACAGGTCGAATAAAAAGCAATGGATGTCCACAGAATCGCAAATCCCAAAAAAAAGTAGCGGAAAAATGTTTGCCATTTGGACTGAAAATTTAAATGTGAAATGCCCGTCTTCGATACAACCTTTGGCTCGAAAAAAATCACCAGGCCAACAACGACAAAAATCAATCCAAATACAGGAAACCACCAATTCTTGAATCCCGAATCTAAGACGTCGAAAACTTTCGTGAAATTGTCAGAACTCATATGACGATTCTGTTATGAAACTTAGTGTAGGGGTAGGTGTTTGAGTGCAATGAGCTCCTTCGGTGTTGCCTAGCACCCGATTATCAATGGTAAAATTAACTTAGTAAATTTAGCAGTCAAAATTAGCTGAGAGAATTGAAGTCCCAGCTGGGGGTCAGCACGAACTCCAAATCCACCCGCGGCGCCCATTAAACGCTGCGTCAATTATTTCAAACTTTATGCCGCTTGCGCAGTTCTCGATCCGTAAGGCCTTTCAAAAAATTCCGTAAAATCTGATCGCCGCAAACACGAAAATTATCATGATCCTCTCGGCGGAAGAGAGCGTTGACCTCTGGTTTTGAGATTTTGAAATCCACACTGTGCAAAATCGCGATAACGTCGTCGTCTTTCAATTCAAAGGCAACGCGAAGTTTTTTCATCACGACATTATTTGTTGGAAGCTCAGGTACCAGCACAGGTTTTGATTCATCACGCCCACGCTTGAAATAAATAAGTCCGTTTAAAAAACGACCCATTACATTTTGCGGACACTCAACAAACCCGGCCTCGTCATCCCGCTTAAGATACGTCGGTATTTCATCTGCGGTGATCGTGGCGCCCCCAAGGGCTGCGATCTCACGCATCTTTGAATCAGTGATTGAAAGCAGGTTCCGAAGGCTTCGAAGGACGTCGTTGTTGGTCACAAATTCCTTAATATTCTTATCAGGAGATTTTTCAGGAATTCAGTGGCGGGCCATTCCCTAATCGGACGAACCATTTCCTCGCCGAATCCAAAAGGCATGAGGTTACCCCAAGTCAAAAAAGAAAACCCGTTCACATTCGAACGGTATTGCAATGTCATGATCTGCTGAATGACGCCAATGTCTTCACTAGCTCAGCTGCGTTCAACGGCTTTGTCAGATGCCCGGCAAAACCGGCTGCCTTGGTTTTGAGTCGCTCATCTGACATAGCGTGTGCAGTTAAAGCTATCACGGGTTTTTCATAGCCACGCTTATCAAGTGCTGCCTTTGCTTGGTAACCATCTAGCTTCGGCATTTGAATGTCCATAAGCACAACATCGAAAGATCCCGAAAGAGCTTTAGTAACACCCTCGTCACCGTCATGAGCTGTGTCGACTGTAGCTCCATTTTTAGTCAGCATCCGTTCCACCAAGTATTGATTATCAATCGAATCATCTACAATAAGGACCTTCAATCCTTTCAGTGAACCCGCTTTAGCACCCGCTGCACTATCTTTGATCCTAACCGGAGCTTTGCTCGTGAGAGAAGCCTCAAAAGTAAGGTTAAAAACGCACCCTTCACCAGGTTTGCCACTAACAATCGAAATCTCGCCTAACAAAGCGTGTGACAATCTCTGTGAGAGAGCAAGACCTAGGCCCGTACCGCCAAATTTTCGTGTCATGCTATTGTCAGCTTGATTGAAGGGAGTAAAGAGCTTTTCTTTCTGTTTTTCAGTCAATCCAATGCCTGTGTCTTTAACGTCGACGATGATTTTGATTCTATTGCAGTCTAGTGGAGCTGCACGCACGTTAACCCGAATTCCACCTTTTTCAGTAAATTTAACGGCGTTCCCGATTAAGTTTACTAAAATTTGTCGGAGCCGAGTTGGATCAGTGCAGATTTGCGAAGGCACCGCTTCATCAACGTTGAGGAAAAGATAAATACTTTTTTCTCTCGTTTTGTCTTTGAACATGTCAACGACGTCAGTCGCAAGCGTGTAAAGCGATAATGGAATGCTTTCAATATCAAGTTTTCCAGCTTCAATCTTTGCTAGATCAAGAATATCGTCGATGATCGTTGTTAGCGAATTTCCGTTCCGAACAATTGTATCCAGATATCGATCTTTCTCGGCTGAATCAATGTTGCTCTCTTTAAGCAAAGTACTAAAACCTATAATCGCACCAAGCGGAGTTCTAATTTCATGAGACATGTTGGCTAAGAACGCTGACTTCATTTGATTGGCTCTCTCAGCTTCTTCCTTCGCCTTCGTGATTTCTGCCTCAACCATCTTTCGATCTGTGATATCAACAATGATGCCGGTCAATTCAACCGGCTTTTTCTCTTGATCATATCGGGCACGCCCCTGTGAATGCACCCACCGGACTTCATTGGTTTTTGGTAAAATGATCCGATATTCGTGATTATATATTTTGTTCTGCGAAATCGCATTATTCAATACTCGTTCTATTTCTGTGATATCGTCTGGGTGCATACGCGAATTGATGATCTCAAATACATTTTCATCGAACTCGTCGACTCCAAAGATTTTCTTAGTTTGCTCCGAGGTAACAATTTGACTTGTTGCTAGATTAATTGTCCAGGATCCAAGCTGCGCGTTTTCCAAGGCGAAGTGAAGCTTATCTTCACTTTCTTTGATAAGCAGCTGCGACTTCACTCGTTCAGTAACTTCGATGGCGTAATTGTAAACGCCATAAGGCTTTCCGTCGGCGTCGTCGATTCGATGATAAGAGAAATCGTAATATCTGTCTTCAATTGGGCCATCTTGCTTTGGTCTCAAAGGGACGTATTCTTCAACCACAACATATGGTTCGCCAGTTTGAAACACACGCTTCAGGAGACCGACAAAAGGCATTTCAACGAACTCTGGGCAGGCTTCGACAAAGGGCAACCCAACGAGTTTGCGATCTGTAAAGTTCGCTTGATATTTAGGATTTACTTTCTCGAAAACAAGTTCGTGGCCGCGCATTAACGCCATTGAAGCTGGACTCTCTTTAAAAATCATTTCTAGCTTGTGACTTTCCAACTTTATCTGCT
>JAYUPS010000264.1:0-2919 GCA_043759945.1 Bdellovibrio sp. | reverse complement strand
GCACCCGTAAAAAGGGATTTACTTATTTTTGGGATCAAGAAAGTTTTGAGCCCATTTCCAGCCGGGCTAAATTTGCCATTCACTTTAAGCTCAAAGGTCGTCCCAAAATGAGACGGGTCTTTACCTATGACTGGCGAATGTGGACGATCCCAGAGCTCAGGGAATTGCTGTCCCAGGCTGGCTTTAAACGCACGCACGTTTATTGGGAGGGCACCAACAAGCGAGGTGGAGGCAATGGGGTCTTTCGTCGCACAGAAAAAGGCGAGGAATGCCAAAGCTGGATAGCCTACATCAGTGCCGAATCTTGATTTCTGCTAATAAAAACACAGTTTTCATCCGATAATAAACTGTAGGGGGATTTCGAGTGGTCTCTTTCATATCAGTTTTTGTGATGACCTTACTTAGCCTGTCTTTCGCTGCGGGGCCCGTGGCAAAATCTCAGTCTGTTCGACGTGGAATCGCAAGTGCAGGTTGCGCAGATTCCGCGTGCTTGTGCGAAGAAGTAAAAAAGCTTTCCGTCACTTGCAATGAAACTTTAGATAAGCTGTCGGAGGGGAGTGAAGATGTTAATCGAAAACTTCTCCGAACAACCCAAAATGAAATCGCAAATAAACGTCGTCAAATTATCGAACAAGGGAAATCCTGCGTCGCCATGACGATCGCTGAAACTTGCTTTGAGCGATCCGTTAAAACAATCACGCAAAAAAATCCCCGTCGACGGGATTTAAAGAATGAAAATACCTCGGAGCTCTTGGGCTTTAGCAGCGAGGTCATGATGAAACTTGGCAATCAGCCCGGCCGCAGTCCCGCTGCAAACTCGCGCTAACTTTATTTTTTAAGTTCTTCCATCGTGAAGAGCGGAGTCAGTTTCAGCTGAGCGGCTTCCAAGGGATTGCCTTGGCCCCGATGAATTACGCACAACACGTGATCGATGATTGCGCCTTTTGCGCGAAGATCTCGGGTACTCAACAGGACTTGGCCGCCCGTCGTAACGACGTCTTCAATAATTAAAAGTTTTTTGCCCTTGAAGTCTCGACCCTCTGCAAACTGGCAAGTGCCATAATTCTTTGGCTGCTTGCGAACAAACAGTGTCGGAAGGCCCGTCACGAGCGACAAAGCCGTAGCGACGGGAATCCCACCCATTTCAAGGCCCGCCAGGATTTCTGTGTCCTGGGGGATCAAGGGCGCCATTTGTTCTGCAATCGCGCGGAGTAAAACGGGATCAGACTCAAACCGGTATTTATCGAAGTATTCACTCGATGTTAGTCCTGAACGAAGTTTGAAAGAGCCCTGCAGGTACGAAGTCTCGAAGATGCCTTTTCCCAATTCTCGACGATCCACAGGTAGCTCCTTCTGACACCACTCTTGTGGCATGACTTCTGCTTTAGCATACCAGAAGCAGAAACTACGAGGAGCGGACAAATATTTATGAAGCAACCTGACAAATTTGATCGAGAAACTGTGAGGGTTTTTCTCATTTTAGGTGGGCTCACTCTGGCTTTGGTTTTTGGCCTGCGTTGGGCGCTTTTCGCACCGGTCGAATCCTTAGCTGTTCCCGCGGAGATTCACAGTTCCCGGCCCTAGGGGCCCTCACGGTTGACTCGCCCCGCTGTGTTGGATAGGACCAAGATTCACAGGAGGGTCTCATGATCCAATTCGTTCTTGCCGCTCAGCTCACTTTCGCAGCAATTCCACCACAAGAGGCACCTTCGGCATTGGTAAAGCCCCAGTCCCCCGTGACCGCCAGTTATGATTTGGTCCTGAACTATTCAATCCTGGGCGAACACTTCGGGGTTCCGGCCTACACGATTTATGATGGCGAAGGGGCTTCGCTCGTTAAAGAATCCGGGGGGAAAAAGTATTACCTGGATTTGTTGGCTGCCAACGAACCGGAAGATACACAGAACGGAAAATTGCGAATGGTTTTCCTGGCGGGGATCGTAAACCCCAACGGGACAAAAACCCAAATATCTCGCACCGCTTTGGTCGCGCGTTTGGGCAAAACCTCGCGGCTGTCTGTCGCTAACGAAGATGGCAAATCAGAGATGTCTGTGGCCGTGACCGCGCGAAAGAAAAATTAGCTAACTGACAAGCTAACTATCTAGCTACGACGCATTTGATTTTTGCGAATTTGCCACTGTTCGAGCGCGTATTGGCGCATATCCGTGGCATGGTCCAACTCATCGACGATTTCTACTCCCAGAAGGGTTTCAATCGCGTCTTCCAAAGTCACCAGTCCCGTAACGATGCCGTATTCATCAACGGCCAGCGACAAATGCTCTTTCTTTCGAATAAAAAAATCCAAAAGTCCCGATACCGTCATACGTTCCGATACCGAAGAGATTGATGTCGTAATGTCTCTAATTTTTACCGTGTGCTGATCATTTGACAACGCTTCATGAATGCGAAAGCGCATCGTTAATCCGATAATTTGATCTAAATTGTCGTGATAAACTGGAATCCGAGAAAATCGAATGGGACGAAATTTTTGATGAACCTCTTCCACGGTCATATCATCTTCGACGGCAAAAAAGACGGATCGTGGGGTCATGATGTCCGAAACAAAAAGGCTGTTCAGCGTTAGCAAGTTGCGGATGATGAGAGACTCTTTGCGGTGCAGGGAACCGTCTTCCACGCCAAGCTCGGCATTGGCGATCATTTCTTCGCGGGTCACGCCGACATCGTTTCGTTTAATCGTTTTACCCAAGTATTCGGCGATACGAACAATCGGGTAAAGTAAGAAAATTAGAAACTGAATTCCGTAGGCCGCTAAGGGGGCAGACTCTTTCCAGTAAACGGTACCTAAAACTTTGGGCAGAAACTCCGAAAAAATTAAAATGCAAAGACCCAAAATTGCCGAGACGATGGAAACCCCAAAGTTGCCGTAAATTTCGTAAGTCAGGGCACCGATGGCCGCCG
>JAYUPS010000263.1:0-7462 GCA_043759945.1 Bdellovibrio sp. | reverse complement strand
TCGCCATGGGACCGAGGGGAAAAGTCTTTTGAATCTTTTCAGTTATACCGGGGGGTTTTCAATCAACGCCGGCCTGGGCGGCGCCCGGCGGGTGGCCTCGCTGGATGTTTCCAAGGGCGCAATTGAGCAGAGCCAAGAAAATTGGGAGCTTAATGGTTTAGATCCAAAAAAACATGAAGGCCTTTGCGTCGACGTGTTTGAGTATTTAAAACAAGATCATGAAAAATGGGATCACATCATTGTCGATCCCCCCTCGATGGGACATTCGGAAAAAGACAAAGAGCGAGCTCGCACCAAATACATCGAGCTTTTTGCGGCCTCGGCGAAACACGTGACTGCGCAGGGACATCTTTCGTTGAGCTCTTGCTCGAGCCATATTTCGTTTGATGATTTTTTCGAAATTATTCAAGAGTCTTTATCCGAGGCCAGGCTTCGCGGCCAAATTCTTCGCGTCTCAGGCCAAGGACCCGATCACCCATTCCCCCACGAAGCCCAGGAATTGCGGTATCTTAAATTCGTTCATCTGGTTCTCTACTAAAAACAGGTCTATTTTTTGTTGATGTTCAGCTTACCGGACTTATCAAACGGGATTCTAAAGGCCGAAACTTTCGCATCTCCTTTGATGCGGTAATCAACCGATTCACCCTTAAGAATCTTAACCAGGCCCCCCGCCACTTTGCTGTACAAAACCTGCAATGGTAGCTCGACAATTCCCGTTTGCTCGGCAGGGATGATTTGAGTTTTTGAAACTTTGGCTTCCCCGAAAAATTCGTCATTTAAAAAAGTCTGGTAGCTGACGTCGCTAATTTTCAGTTCTGCCTTGTTGGGATTTTTCACTTCTAAAACGAAAATCAAAGTCGCCTCTGCAAAACTGGCGTCCCGGATTTGAACTTCCTTAAGCTCCGCTTTGGGTTCTTGCAAGTAGGCTTTCTTAAAAGATTCGCAACCCATCGAAGTCAAAACCGAAGCCCCGATCAAAATTGAAATTAATCGAACGGTCCACGTCCGCGCAAAATTCGTATCCAAACTCACCGAAGCTCCCTTAAAATCTCTTCACCGTAACGTTCCAGTTTGGCCTCGCCAATTCCGTAGACATTGGAAAGCCCTGCCAGATCTTGCGGACGCTTCACCGCGATGTCACGCAAAGATTGATCGCTTAAAACAACAAAGGCCGCCGTTTTCAATTCTTGCGCTTTGGTCTTCCGCCAAGCTCTAAGCTTTTGGAAAATTTCTTCTTCGACCTGGCTCAAATTTTGCGAATCCGCTTTCGCAGATTTTCTTCGTTTAACGACCATGGCAATTACCGGAACTTGGATTTTACGATCCGAATTGGGAATGCAAGTGTCGCAGTGACCGCAGGTCAAAAGTTTTTGGGAATCTTGGTAGTAAGATAAAATCTCCGAGTGCCGGCATTCTCCGGCTTCGCAGTAGCCGACCAAGGCTTCAAGATTTCGCCACCGCGCACTCACGATCGAGGTCGGTGCATCCGAATTTTGGATGAAATAACTTTGCAAACCTTTGTCTTTTTTAGCGTACAGCAAAAGGCAAGTCGAAGGGCCGTTGTCGCGACCCGCCCGACCCATCTCTTGGTAGAGCGCGTCGATGTTGGCCGGCATTTGAAAATGCACGACCAATCGAACGTTGGGGTGATCAATTCCCATTCCAAAGGCGTTCGTGGCGATTAATATCCGAATTTCACCTTGGGCAAATTGATCCTGAATATTGGTTCGATTCTCGGTGCTTAAGCCCGCGTGATAAAAACCGACTTTGGAAAATTGAACTTCCAGGGCCTCGGCGACTTCTTCGGTCATTTTTCGGGTGCCGCAATAAACTAAAATTCGTCCTTCTGGATTTTGATTTAAAGCTTGGATCAGGTAACGCAGCTTGGAGTCTTGATTCGTGCAAGTTTCAACTTGGTAGTACAGATTTGGTCGATAAAACCCGTGCACCATTTTTTCTGGGTTTACGAGCTTCAAAGTTTTGGCGATGTCTTTGATCACCACCGGCGTTGCCGAAGCCGTGAGTGCCAACATCGGAACGTCTGGTCTTAGAGTTTTCAAAACTCCCAATAGACCGTATTCGGCGCGAAAGTCATGACCCCACTGGGAAACACAATGAGCTTCGTCGATTGCAAAAAGCGCGATCTCGCGACCCAAGATCCAGCGCTGGAAACCATCTCTTTGCGCCCGCTCAGGGGACAAATACAAAATGTAAGTGCCGCCTTTGTTGATGTCGGCAAAGACCTGACGCTTGTCTTGGTCACTTTGTCCAGAAAACAAGCAGCCCGCGGGTATTCCAAATCTTTGGCTCGAGGCCACTTGATCTTTCATCAGGGCGATCAACGGCGAGATCACGATCACAAGTTGTTTCATTTCCACGGCGGGATACTGAAAACAAAGGGATTTGCCGCCACCGGTTGGCAAAATTGCCAACACGTCTTTTTTTGCCAGCACGGCTGAGATAATTTCGGCCTGTCCCGGGCGAAAAGTGCTAAGCCCAAAGATTTTGTTAAGAGTCTCAAGCATGCGAAAATGATAGCCTATAACACTTGGTCGCCCTAACGGTTTTTTCCATTCACCAAAGGATTTGCAATGTCGAAACCTAGAAATCTTTTGATTGTGTTGGCTCTGTTGACGGGACAGGTGTCATGAAGCCTACAAAGCCGAGGGAGTTGATGCCACGCGTGTGCGCAGCTGCCAATTGGTTCGCATGAAAACGCCACCATCCAGTCCTGCCAAAAAAACCCTTTGTTTTGCAGCAACGGCGTTTCATTTTATAACTTAAGTTCGGGAAATTGGGGTCACGCCACAAATTTATACAAACCTTCGGCTTCGCGGTTCCGGGCATTTGCCGACTTGTTGAGTGCGGCACCAATCCAGATTGCATTGAATTATGACATCGAGGGTTGGCTTTGTAACCAAGGCCAGCGGGGATGGTCCCCGGTTTTTGTTGGCCGCCAAGATTGAAAAGTAGTTTTCCGGACGTGAAGTCTTAGGCGGTAGATCCAGGCAACCCTCATTTCTTGAGGACAAAGAAATTCCGCAAAATTCAGGGGTTTTTGAAGAAATCTATGAAGGTTTGGCCGCGGTCTCGGATCTGTCGAAGAATCGCATCGGTTTTCAATTGGATGATGGAAGAAAAATTCGTCACGTCCTAATTTCACAAGAAATTACAGAGCTTCTTTGTCGACTGGATTACATCTACTTGGCCCTTGGCCGAATCAAAGAGAAATGGATTTTGCTCAACGTCTTATCGATCGGCAGCTTGGTCCCGGGTACTCAATCCGGTTTTCACCTTGCAGTTAATCCGATAGTTTTTGTTTCGACGGCCAAACCTTTGAATTCTCGAAGGGACCTCCATTGAAAACATTTAGAACCCTTGAGCTGGCAATTGAGTTTTATGAAAAAGTTGAATCCCTCGAGATCAAAGGAATTTTAAAGGATCAACTCTTAAAAGCTTCATCTTCGATTTCCCTAAATCTGGCCGAGGGGAATGCAAAACGATTTTTAGATTGGCAAAAACTACGGACAGTAAAACTGTCGATTTTCGTAGTCCATCTCACTGGGATCCCAGTATTGTAGTTGGAGGTGATGGAGGGAATCGCACCCCCGTAGACGCTTTTGCAGAGCGGTGCCTAACTACTCGGCCACATCACCTAACGTTGAGTTTCCGAAATTAAGCGGCGACTTGTTAAAAATCAACTACTGAAACAAGCGCTCCAGTTGATCAAAGGGTTGCATCGTGAAATTTAGAGCTTCGTCGATATGAGACAGACAGATGCTTAAAGACCCATCAAGATCAGCCAGAGTTCTTGCGACACGCAGTGTTGCTAACGTTCGGCGTTCAGAGCCCGAGGGATTTGAGAAGCTCAAGGCTCCGGCGGTGGCTTCCATCTGCCCCAGCAAAGTCTCGCGCCCCAGGCGGCGATTTAAGCCCATACCCCCACGAGTTCGTTGGAATTCCAAGCCCCTCTGAATGTTATCAAGGACCTGATTCCAACCAATGCTCCGATCGCGGGCTGGTTCACAAAAATGTAGGATTTGGAATCGATCCACCAGGGGTCCCGACAAGCGCTCCGAATAAGTTCGGCATTTTCGAAGTGAAAAGCGGCAACGTTCAAAAAGCTTTCGGTTGGGGGTGTACTTCCCGCAAGGACAAAGATTTGTGGTCGCGATGATCTGAGTTTTCACCGGGAAATATTTTTGAGCCGCCAAACGGCTAACCCTGATTTTTTCTTGCTCAAAGGGTTCGCGTAAAGATTCCAGCACTCCCCGCTCAAATTCTAAAAGCTCATCAAGCACTAAAATCCCTTGATGGGCGCGCGAAATTTCGCCGTAAACAGGAAAGCTGCCACCGCCCAACATGGCCGCAAGCGGGGTGGTGTGATGGGGTTGAATGATTGGGGGCCAGGTCGAGGAAGGTTCGCGGTCGTTGAGAGTTTCTGGCTCCGGCAGAAGCGAGTGAATAACTTGCGCCAAAGTGGATTTGCCGCCGCCCGCAGGTCCCGCCAAAATTAAATGATGTCCCCCCAGGGCCGCCAGCGATAAAATTTTTGCTTCCATTACTGAGAACATAAAATGAGTAAACTCTTGTGGACGTTCCCATTTCACCAGGGGTTCAATCGCTTGTTCGATCTCGATGTTTGAACTTTGATTTAAGTGGCCAAGCTTCCAAACCCAGTGGCTTCTCGGGGCGTTTTGCAATCCGGTGATAAGCAAACTTTCAGGTTCTAATTTTAATTTTTCCAGACCTTCGGAATTTTCCACTTCCCCAAACAGGGAAAGACCGCCGTACACAAAAACTTTATCGAAGCCCTCGGGCTTTTCAATTTGCTCGGTCGCCCACAAAAAGGCCAGCGCCACCGCCAGTTCCACGCCGCGGCTGGATTTTTTAATCGAGGTCGGCTTCAGATTCACGACGATTTGTTGAGCAATGGGAAAATCAAATCCCGCAGATTTAATTGCGCTTTTAATTCTGAGAGAAGATTCTTTCAAATGACTGTCGGGTAAACCCAAAAACTGAATCGAGGGAAGACCCGGCCACAATGCCAATTCCACTTCGATGGGCGTGAGCCCATCACGCTGTTCGCTGAAAGAAAATATTTTCATGGAAACTGGCAGAAGCGAAAACTATTCCGACTTCTCGGGTGGTTCTTTCTGCGACAGAGGATGATGCTCGTCCACCGTTCGGACCAAATTTTGAGTCGTTACGTTGGTGTACACTTGAGTGGTCTGGATGCTGGAGTGCCCCAGGAGCACTTGAATCGATCGCAAATCTGCTCCGCTTTCCAAAAGCGAAGTCGCGCACGAATGACGGAATCGGTGCGGGTTGACTGGCTCCGAGAATCCCGCTTTCGTCGACCATGCGGCCAACCAGCGCCAAACATCCACGCGACTCGGACGATGTCCCCGGTCATTAATGAGCAAAGACTGCAAAGTCCGTTCGTTTTTAAGTAGATTCAAGCGACTGTCCGTTAAATATTTTTTGACCGAGGCCGACAGACTTTCCGTCAATGGCACCAGACGCTCTTTATTGCCTTTGCCCAGAATTTTAATCCAATTGTCAGTTAGGGAAACATCTTTCAAATCCAGATTGATAAGCTCACTCACGCGACAACCGACTCCGTAAAGCAGCAACAAGGTAATTTGGTTTCGCGAAGTACGGTCCGGGCTTTCCGCCACGCAAGAAACTAAAAGTTGTTCGAACTCTTGCAGTGAAAGTGTCTTTGGAAGTTTTGCTTTGACCCGCGGCGGACGGAGCTCCGACAACTCGGGCACTTTCTCGCCTTTGGTTTCACAAAATCGCAGATAAGTTCGCACCGAGGAAACAATTCGTGCTTGGGAGCGAACAGAAAGATTGTTCTCGCGCAAGAAGTCAAAAAATTCTGGCAACGGTTTATTTTTTTCTTTGAACAGACGGTAGAGCTCCAGGTCGCGCCGGTAGGCCATAACTGTGTTAAGTGACCGACCCCGAACATGCTGTAAATCGCCGAAGAATTCGACCCAATGTGGTAGCATGGCTCAAGATCAGATCGGATGTGCCCAGTGATGGCAACATTTATTTTCTGAAGAATTAATAAGTTGAAAGCTGCCCACACGGATGAGGATAGTTGCTCACCGAGTCTATGAACAGATTCAAACCGATGCGATTTGAAGGCGAGCCGTTAGAAACACCGTTAGGATCTGACATGTTATTAACTTGGGAGCTTCCCAATCTGATTAACATTTTACCACCGGGTCCAACAGCTTCAAAACTTCCGCCACCGATGACTCCGTTTTGTGCCTGCGAAACGGAAAGGGGGTTGATCGTGTAATCGCCGGGAGCGACAAAACAGACGAGTGGATCGTTGGCGCGCAAAACACGAATCACACCCTGAACAACTGCGGGTCCCTGGTAGTACAGGAAAGCTTTGGGATCTGAATAATTAAATCCTGGCACAGCTCCATCAATGATTAAATCCAGTGCAATTAAAATTTCCTGGCTGCCATCGGCCGATTTAACTCCGACTAATGCCGCAAATGGATTTCGCACGCCAGAAGTGCAGGCCGCACAGGATCCCCAGTTTCCACCAGGCCCGACAGGACCCACAGGTCCTACTGGCGCCAGGGGTTGACCACCACCACCGCCATTATTTTTATTGCAGCCCACAAAAATGAGCAGGGTTAGCAATGACAATAAAATTTTCTTTCCCATAATCTACGTCCTTTAAAATTCTTAGTTACCAAAAGCTTTAATCTTATCCAAACCTTGAAACGTGCCCAGCCGCTGATACCCATCACTGGTGCTCGGATAAATTGCGGAAGTTGTTGTCACGCGCAATTCATCCCGGGGACCGGTGCCCGTAAGAAACGACCGGCAATCATAAGGCCCGGTCACGATGAACCAACATTTCTCCGGCGAAGATGTCGCGTAACCGACGCCAAAATTCTTAAAATACACAGAACCATTCACCGAGGTGTAGCCGCCGCCGTCCCCTTGATCGACACCGCCGTCAACAACAAGCACGATGGCTCCATAGCGATCTTGGAAGAACCCGTGAAAGACAAGCGTGTTGACGCTGTTTAAAACTTTCATGAAAAACTGGTTAAAAACAGCTTCTGGTTTGCCCGTCGTTTGATTCTTGTAAGAGACTTGGTTGAAGCCATAGCCGGATTCAAAGGTCGCGATGTAATAGTTGCCGGTATCAAAGTAACCTAACAAAATACGGCCCGCGTATTTTCCGTTGGGTGTTCCGTTGGTGTCCGTTAACTGAGAAAGCTGAACATTCATTTTCATGTTCTTCGGATCATTCACGGGATGCATTTGAACGTAGGAATTCAAAGTCGCTACCGAATCAAAGGTAAAATCAACAGTCGCGCCCGTAGTTATCCCCGTCAAAGGATGAACGTCAGGGTTTCCTGGGGTGACGGTGGGATCCGTAGTTCCATTGTTGCCGACTGCAGGTGCTGGAGCTGGAGCTGCT
>JAYUPS010000262.1:0-2926 GCA_043759945.1 Bdellovibrio sp. | reverse complement strand
CATTTTCTGAGGCGCTGGCTGAGCGAAAAGCATCGCGCTCGATGGGCGCCTATCGATTGGGATTGATTCAACTGGCAAGTTTCCTGCGCGGGCACGATTGCCTGGCCGACCTTGAAGAATTCAGGAGAGATCCGATGCTCGTCGAGGTGATGAAGGGCGAAACGGTGGCGCCGCGGACGATGGGAGATTTTTTACGGGATTTCGAGGACCAGAACCTTTCCGCCATGAACGCGGTTTTGGCGCTTCAAGCGAAGTCCTACCGGGTACAGCTTGAGAAGATGTTAAAAAAGCAGTTTAAGCCGTCGCTTGCGCCGCACTTGCATATCGATTCAACATCGCACGTTCAGCATGGGATGAAGATGGAGGGGCTCGCTTACAACTATAAGGATGAATGGTGTTTAGACTCTCAAGTTATTTTTGATGAACTCGGCCTTTGTTGGGACTTGGAATTACGCCCCGGTAACACGAAGTCGGGAGTAGGAGCTAGTGAGCAGATCCGTAGAGCGTTTGCCTCGTATAAATTTAAGGACGAGAAGTATTTGTCCGCCGATTCCGCTTTTTGCAATCAGAACACGGTATCCACATGTTTAAGTTTGGGCGTTTTGTTCACAATTACGGCGAACCAGGCGACGACGGGCTGGGAAGACCACATACCGGAGATTTTGAGATGGGAGCCTTACACTTACTCTAAAGACGAGCGAGAGTTGGCGATAGCTCAGGGTCGCGCGTTGCCAGAAATTGATCTGGGCCGTTTTTACTGGCATCCGTCATGGAGCGAGTCACTGCGTTTGGCTGTAGTGGTGAAGCGGCAGAAATACGGAGTTGAACTGAGATCCGAAATTAGAAATTCAAGCGAAATACTTCTGAGCCGCGCGGTTTAATGGGCTGCGGGTATTTTCTCCTTCAATTATTGTTCACGCGATTCGTGAAAACAATTTGACCAGTTTTATCTGGTCTTTTGCGGGGGTAAAAGATGGTGATGCGCGATCCCAAGGGTGGTTTCAGTATTCCGAATGTCAAAATGGAGGTTTCGAAGAAAGCTTTGGTGAGCCGTGCGGGGCTGCACGGGCTTTTACAGATTTTTGATTCCACCGATCTCGGAAAAGAGCTCGCAAAATGCTTGCCGGAGGACGGCAGCAATCGATCATTTGGAAATTACCAGCTGGGATTATTGTGGATTGCCTGCCTTTTGAGCGGTTTTGACTCGATCGACGACATTGAAGAGTTTGACGACGACGAGTTGATTTTGTCGCTGTTTGGCGGCCGAGTTCCCACGGCCAAAACAATGGGCAATTTTTTGCGCAAATTCAGCGAGCGAAATATCTCAGATTTAAATAATTTTATAACGAAGATGGGCTATACGCTCCGCACCCACTCGCGGAAAGTTCATCCGCATAAAGGGGAAGCTGTTCCCCATTTTAAAATTGATGGCACGACTCACGAGCAGCACGGAACTGAGATGGAAGGCTGTGGCTGGATGAAGACGTCGGCCGATAAGAGTATTTATGGTTATGCCTCGCAGACCATTTTCGACGAGATGGGTTTTTGCTACGCAGGCGAGCTTCTTGAGGCCGCGCACCCCAGAGGAAATCCCGCCCGACTCCTCGATCAAGTTTTGTCACCGCTCAGGGGTCGGAAAATTGAAAACCCATTTGAAAAAGTGGCCGACGTCAGCGGCGATTCCGCATACTTGATTGAAGACGTCGTGCGGGTTGCGCAAAGTCATCACTGCACGTTTACCATTGCGGCTCCGCGAACCATTCAGTGGCACATGCACCTAGACGAAATGGATTGGGTAAATTGGGATTATAGCGACGAGCAGATTAAAAAACTGAAACGCCGCAAACAGACACCGCAAGAATGTCTCTTAAGCCGCTGGCACTGGGCTCCTGGCTGGGCCGACGACAAACTCATGTTCCCGGTCATTATTAAAAAGGAGTGGCGCCCCGATGAGGTTTTTGGTCAAGAGTGTGGCTCGTACCACTACCATGCGGTCGCGACCAATAGGGATCTCACGAAACAAAGTTACCAGTCGATTATTGAGGCGTATCGACCTCGCGCCGAGATGGAGAATCAACTCAAAGAGTTCAAAATCAATTTCGACGCCAAACACATGCCCTGCCTCAAGAAGTCGGCTAACGAAGTCTACATGCTGTTTGTGTTGATCTCGCAAAACCTCATTCGCTGGGCTGCGATTTTGGATCGACCCGATAAGCCCCATTACGCGAAAAAAATCAGACGTAAACTGATCAACTCACCTGCACAAATTTTAACCGGTTCCCGCCAATTCGTACTTCGAGTAAAAGAAAAGTTCTTAAAGGAGGTGACTCAGTTTTTAGAGAGATGGCGGTCCCACTCAGTAACAATTCCGCCGTTGGCGTTTTCCACAGGATAAATGTGGATAACGTCTGACAAGCTCTTTGACAATCCGACTGGGCCGGCCCCAGTAGTGGCCGGCGAAAAAGTTGGGTGGACAAAGGGTTTGAATCAGCGACTGCCGCGAAAGCGGCGGCTTACCAAAATTTTAGCTACACTCCGAACAAGGCGGTGGTGCGCCCAAAAACACCCATCGGCCCAGACGAGCAGCCCGCCGAGGTTCAACCACTGCTCAAGAGATGAGGTTTTTGAACGAATTCCGGGCGCACCTCGGCCCCATCAGAATTTCCACCGGAAATTCTGTACAAAAAATTCTCAAAATTTAATTCTGGATCAGTGACGCCCACCTTAATTTCGGATGTGGGTTCAAAGGACTTCCAGTGGCCGCCCGGCTACGATTGATAAAGGGGGTTCTTGCAGATGTTCGGGTCAATAAGGATTACTCCCTCACTCTGCGGGTGAAGAATCCAAATTTGCTTGATTTTAAGGGGTCAGAGGATCTGGTGCTCAGGGGGGCGATTGGTTCGCCCACTTTCAAAATTGGCTCAGG
>JAYUPS010000261.1:0-2927 GCA_043759945.1 Bdellovibrio sp. | reverse complement strand
AAAAGCTGTGCTTTTTCGTAAGCATCTGCCAGATGTTCTGCGATCACGCTTTCATTGGGCTGGTGCTCGTGGGCTTTTTCCAAGTATTTAATGGCTTCGGTGGTGCGGCCCTTTTTAAATAAAATCCAGCCATAGGTATCCAAGACGTAACCGTCTTTCGGTTCGATCACCATCGCGCGTTTTGCTAGGGCTTCGGCTTCGTCCAATTTTTGAGAGGTGTCCGCATAAGTAAAGGCCAAATAATTTAAACCTTGGACGTGCTGCGGATCCATCTCGATAACTTTTTGCATCTGCCGGATCACTTCGACTTTATCGCCCTTGCGATCAAAAATAGTTCCCAAGAAAAAATTGATTTGAACATTTTCCGGAAATTTCTCCATTCCCGTTAAAAGCCGATTTTCCGCGCGGACCACATTTCCCTTTTCGTCCCACAGGGTCGCCGCGATCGTATAAAATTGCGGTATGTTGGATTTTTCCTTCAAGGCGTTTTCGACAAGCTCTAATGCCGCATCGGTTTTTTTCATCGACTTTAATAAATAAGCCGCATGAATCACAGATTCTCCAAAAAACGAAGAATCCGAAGTTATTTTTGAAAAATGCTCGATCGCTTTTTCTTTTTCGCCCATTTCTTCGAACACCGCCGCCAGGTAGAATCGAATTTTGTCCGAATCCGGAACCTGGCGCAAAACTTCATACAGTTTGTCGGCGGCTTTCGGAAATCTTTTTAGCTCAATTAGAATCATGGCGATTCGAACTTTCACCCCGAGCATATCGTCGGTGTTTCGTTCCATCAATTCCAAGTGCTCCAAGGCCGCGTTGTAATCTTCTTGCTCGAGATAATACTGCGCCAAAATCTCGGTTACTCGGTCCTGGGCTCCGTTGTCCCGCTGAAAATTTTTGTAGATTTCAATCGCAAGCTTTGGTTTTCCCAAGCGCACATAGGTCTGCCCAAGAGCTAAAACAGATTCAACGTGATCTGGTTTCAAAGAAAGTGCTTTCTTGAATGCTTTTTCGGCCGCCCGGTCGTAAGCCTTGCTTTCCCAGTCGGTGTAAACGCGACCCATGTAATACCAAGCCATGTGCGGAGTCTGGTAGTCGTCATTTTTGGCCAGTGACTGAAAATAGGTGACGGCCTTAGCGCGTTCCTTAATTTCGGCGTACACTGCGCCCATGTACATTGGGGCTTCGGTGTTCTTGGGATCTAAAACCAGAATGCGGTCGTATTGGACGATCGCTTTTTTGTAGTCTTTCAAAGTCGAGTACAAACCACCCAACAGCAATAGCGTGTCGATGTTTTTTGGATCTATTTTCTCGGCGGACAAACAAGCGTCCAGAGCCTCGCTCATATGGCCCTGTTTGACCAATTCTGCGGCCAGACGCAAATACACCTGCGGCGAGTTGGGATCGTAGAGCAAGGTCGACTTTAAAGATTCGATGGCTTGTTGGTGCTGCCCCTCGAAGCTGTAACTTTCAGCAAGGGCATAATGGTAGTCCGCTTTGGAGCGCAAAGAAACGGCATCGATCCGGCTTTCAATTTCGGCGGCGTTCATCGGAGGCAGAAGCGAAGCTGGAGCACGATTGCGGTCATCGTAGGCAGAATCATAATACGTGGCGCGGGAATCGGCAGATGGTGGATTGTGCGAGCAGGCAACTAGACCACCCAATCCCGTAAAAACCAGCAGTAACCATCGGGACATCGAGTCCTCCCTTTGAATACTCATCGGCATTCACAGGGACCTGCTTGAAAGAAATCAGGGCTAGAACCTTGAAAAAAGGTTTAATACCTTCCACAAGTTTTTATTGGGTTCTGGGCTGCTTACAAATTAGCTCCTGGACTCTGGTCTAGAAACTGGAGTCTTGGATAGTCATATTTATCTATATGAAATTACTAATGTATTATAATCCTGGATGAGCCTGTATTCGTCCAGTTGTCCCTGGGGTCCTGCGCAAAACTAGCCTCCTGCTTCCCGAGTGCTAAACCGATTTTGCTTTGTGTTATTTGGGCCCCATGGACCGCTTGACAAGCTGTGGCGCCCTTACTAGTTTCCGCCCTGAAGAAAGCCCAAGAATTGTTAGCACTTAGACCGCTTACGATTCAAAGGCCGGGGACTTTTTGCAAATTTAAAGAAATGGGGAGGCCACTTTGATTAACCCGAACGAAACCGTGAATGGAATGCCTGGGACAGCGAAACCAGTAAACGGCAAGGTCAAGATCATCAAGCGATATCAAAATCGTAAGCTCTATGACACTCAACAGAGTTGTTATGTAACTCTTGATGATATTGCAAAAATGATTCGCACAAATGAAGAGGTGATGGTCATCGACAACAAGTCGAAAAACGACATCACCGCAGCCACCCTGACGCAGATCATTTTCGAAGCAGAAAAGAAAGCGTCGCAGTACGCTCCACTCTTTACTCTTCGCGAAATCATTCAGAACGGTAACGGAAGCATTTCGAACTACCTGGCCAAACTTGGCGCCTTCCCCCTTGACTACATGACAAAACAAGCTCTGAACGCTCAGGCATTGGCTGAAAAAGCTTCTACCGACAGCGTAAAAGAAAACTTGGAACAGCGTGTGGCTTCTGCGGCGGCCCGAGCTTCTGCAGATTCAACGGCGAAAGTTGCTGCTGAAAAAGCAACGGTTCTTCCGGGAATGCACGACGACAATACTCCGACGTTGCCAATCTCAAGCAACAGCGGGAATTTCGGCGGTTAGATTCTGAATCGCATTAAAAGTTAAGTTTAAAAAAAGCCAGCTCATCGAGCTGGCTTTTTGTTTAACTCCGCCCCATGAGCCACCCAGAAACGTCACCTTCTTTATGCCTTCAAAAACCTGTCTCGTACCGAGGCATTTTTGTCTCAGGTTGAAACTAAAAACGGGCTCTTTCCTTGCAATCTCACTTCAGCACAGGAGGACTCGTGTC
>JAYUPS010000260.1:0-22984 GCA_043759945.1 Bdellovibrio sp. | reverse complement strand
TTGCCGAATTTTGCAAAAAACAAAAACTACATTTTTTATCATCAGGTCCGAAAGAATCCTTCGTTGTATTCAACGGTTAAGACAGATCGAATTTGGTATCGCTCGAAAGACATGATTTTTAACATCAAAACATTAAATGATAAGGCCCAAAAAGCGCAGGGACTCACCCTTTATTTCTTTAACGATGCGTGGGATTTAATTCAGATGATGACCGCCGAAGAGGTGGATCTTTTAGGCAGTCAGTGGCTCCTGAAAAAAGGATCGGTTACAATATTTTCCGAAGAATCCAGTTTTCCCTTAACCAGTCGGTTCGAGACAAAAACAATATTGATGGGCGAGGACGCCAAAGACTTGGGATCCTCGGCGAACACGGCTGACATTTTATCCTTGAGTGAGCTGTCCCGATTCATTAACAAAAATCGCGAGGCCGGGCTCGATACGGTCAGTTACGAAGTCGCTTTTCACTCGAAGTTTGGATTTGCACTGGCGGGGCTGGTTATGAGTCTTTTGGGGCTTCCGTTTAGCGTGGGAAAAGCTCGTTCCGGTGGGCTTATGCTAAATATTGGGATTTGCATCGGCTTGGTCTTTACCTACTGGATCTTTTATAGCTCCTCGTTAACCCTTGGAAATCACGGAACAATTAATCCGATCGTGGCGGCCTGGGCTCCCAATCTTATCAGCGGAGCAATTGCAATTTTCGCCCTGAACAGACTTAAACGATAGGCTGACAAAAACGCTTTTTTTGGTTAGAAACACTCCATGCCTCTAGAAGTTTTAAAGTATCCAGATCCAAGACTGCGGGAAAAGTCGGAAAAAGTGACTGACTTTGGCGCGCGCTTAAAAAAACTTTCCGAGGACATGCTGGCGACCATGTACGCCGAACGTGGAATTGGTTTGGCGGCTCCCCAAGTGGGCGAACTTTTACAGATGCTCGTGATTGATTGTCGCCCAAAAGACGAGGCCAATGCCCGCTACAAAATTGAAGAGATGACAGAGCTGGAACAAAAAATTGATCAGCCTTTGGTGATTCTTAATCCGGTCATCATCAAGCGGGAGGGAAAAACGACGTACGAGGAAGGTTGCCTGAGCGTTCCCACATTTTTTGACAACGTGGATCGCGCGACTTGGATTGAGCTCCAGTATCAAGACATCCAGGGTAATAATAAAAAACTGCAGACCGACGGGTTGTTAGCCATCGTTATCCAACATGAGATGGACCATCTTGAGGGAACGCTATTTATCGATCACTTGAGCTTTTTGAAAAGTAATAAAATTAAAAATCATATCAAGAAAAACGGGTATCCCAGTCGGGATGTCGAACCAGATTCTGAACTCGAAAAAGTAGACAACAAACCAGACAGCAAATTGAAATCGAAAAAGGAACGATGAGCAAAGTTCGGGTGTGCTTTCTTGGGACCACCGATTTTGCCGTGACTTGTTTGCAATCGATGTTCGAAGACGCGCATTTCGAAATCGTGGGCGTGGTGACGCAACCGGATCGTCCCTCGGGACGAAAACTTCTGCTCTCACCGACGCCGGTAAAATCTTTTGCGACCGCAAACCAAATAAAAGTCATCACTCCGGACGAAGTTAAATCCAGTCTTATCTTGCAAGAAATTCAGCGCTGGAGTGCCGATGTGGCCGTGGTCGTGGCCTTTGGTCAAATTCTGTCGCAGGAATTTTTAGATTTATTCCCGTTGGGAGCGGTGAATGTGCATGCGTCTATTTTGCCAAATTGGCGTGGAGCAGCTCCCATTCAAAGAAGTCTTGAGCAAGGGGAATCAGAAACCGGCGTCACTCTGCAAAAAGTCGTCAAAGCGCTCGATGCGGGAGATATTATCGGTACGCGAAAAATTTCGGTCGGGCCTCAGGAACAAGCGCCGGAGATTTTTGATCGATTGGCGGTGGGTGCCTGTGAATTGTTACACCTTGAATTGATGGATTACGTTCGTGGAAATTTGGCGCCGGTACCCCAGGACGAAAGTTTAAAAACCTATGCCAAAAAAATTCAAAAGATTGAGTCGGAATTAAAATGGAGTAGCCCGGCTACAGAGCTGCACAATCGGGTTCGCGCGTTTGCCGGTGGCCCCGGCACTTGGGTTGTGTTTCAAGGAAAAAAATTAAAAATTCACAAAACTACAGTCATCGAGCAGAAGTTCCATGTTGATGCCGGTGTTGTTGTGAAAGTCGACAAAGAAAATTTGTGGGTGAGCGCAGGGGCCGGCGGAGTCTTAGCACTGATCGAAGTACAGCCCGAATCGCGCAATCGACTAAGTATCGAAGATTTTTTGAAGTCACACAGTTTTAAAGAGGGAGATCAGTTTGGCTAATATGGTGGCTCCCAGTATTTTGTCGGCAGACTTTGCAAACCTTCAGCGGGACGTCGAGGCCGTCGTGGCGGCTGGCGCCGACTGGATTCACGTCGATGTCATGGACGGACACTTCGTTCCGAATTTGACAATCGGGGCCCCGGTGGTGGCCGCCCTGAAAAAAGTTTCCAAAGTTCCATTGGATGTTCACTTGATGATCGAAAATCCCGAAAGATACGTGCCTGATTTTATTAAAGCCGGCGCGGACTATTTAACCATTCATGTCGAATCAACAAAAGATCCCAGCGCGCTTTGTCGCAAAATTCGTCAATCCGGTGTTAAGTGTGGAATCACTTTGAGGCCCGGAACTCCCTTGGCTGCCATCGAGGGGCTCCTGTTTGAAGTTGATTTGGTCTTGGTCATGACCGTCGAGCCGGGATTTGGCGGGCAATCGTTTCTGGTGGATCAAGTCGCGAAGATTACGCGGTTGCGACAACTTATCTCTCAAAGCGGCTTTAAAACTTTAATCGAAGTCGATGGCGGAATTAATGCCGAGACCGCAAAAATATGCGCCGATGCGGACGTCTTTGTTGCGGGGAATTTCGTTTTTAAGCATCCTGAGGGCTTTCGAGCGGCGATCAATCAACTGAAGGGTTCTTCATGAAAATCATAAATGGCCAAACGATGACGATCGATTCCCTGCACGAGCTTAGTCGGGAGGCGGTCGCGCTTGAGCTGGATCCGAAGTGCGTTCATCTGTTAGAGGCTTCACGGCAGTCCATTGAAACTCGTTTGAAAACAGGCGAAGCCATTTACGGCGTCAACACCGGCTTCGGAGCCCTGAGTTCCGTACGAATCAGCGACTCCCAAATTGAAGAACTGCAGCGAAATTTAATTCGATCTCACAGTGTGGGTATCGGTGCGCCATTCACTCGCCCGGAAACGCGGGCCATTATGATTTTGCGGGCCAATACGCTGGCGCTCGGGTTTAGCGGAGTTCGTCCCGAGGTGGTATTTAAAATTCTGGAATATATCAAACACGACATTGTTCCTGTCGTTCCCAGTCAAGGTTCCGTCGGTGCCAGTGGAGACTTGGCGCCATTGTCTCATTTGGCCTTGGGTCTCATCGGCGAGGGTCACGGATGGAATCATAAAGGCCTGCGGCAGCCGATGTCGGAAATTCTAAGGGAAAAAAACGTAAAGCCGTTGGTTCTTCAGTACAAAGAAGGGCTTTCATTGATTAACGGCTGCCAAGTAATGACCGCGGTTGGAATGCTGGCGCTTTACCAGGCACGAGAGCTGTCGTGGCTCGCCGACATTGTGGGAGCGATGACGCTCGAAAGCCTAAACGGCTCTCGCAGTCCTTTTGATCCGTTGATATCGGCCGTGCGTCCCCACCGGGGCGAGATTAATACAGCCAAGAATTTGCGAAAAATTTTGAGCGAGACCAGTGAGATTAGTGAAAGTCACCGTAACTGCAATCGTGTGCAGGATGCCTATTCTTTGCGATGCATGCCGGCCGTTCACGGGGCGGTCAAAGATCAGTTGAGAGCGGCTATTTCTATCCTCGAGGTGGAAGCCAATTCAGCGACGGACAATCCCTTGGTCTTTGCGAAAGAAGCTAAAATTTTGTCCTGCGGAAATTTTCACGGGATGCCGGTTGCTTTTGCTATGGATAATGCGGGAATCGCGCTCTGCGCGCTGGCGTCCATCTCCGAGCAGCGTATTTCCAAACTTGTAAATCCCGCCATGAGCGGGCTTCCGGCTTTTTTAGCTCCCGAAGGAGGCTTGAATTCTGGGCATATGATTTCCCACGTGGCGGCGGCCTCGTTGGTGAGTGAAAATAAAGTCTTGGCCCATCCCGCGAGTGTGGACTCCATTCCCACGAGCGCCGACAAAGAAGATCACGTGAGTATGGGAACGATTGCGGCCCGCAAGTTCGTAAAAATTGTCGAGAACGTGACCAATGTTTTGGCGCTTGAATTTTTATCGGCCACCCAGGCTTTGGATTTGGTGCGCCCGGCAAAAAGCTCGCCCATTCTAGAGAAAGTTCACGCGTTTGTTCGGCAAGAAGTTCCGTTTGCCGCAAAGGATCGCTACTTTGGGGAAGATATCGAAAAAATTCGTGAAATGATTTTGTCAGGAGAATTGCTTAAGTCTTCGGGGCTGAATTCAAGTGCGAGCGAATCTCTCGAATTCTAAGGTACAGTCTAAAAGTATCTTTCATCAGACTCATTCCAACTTTAAAAACGTGAAGCAGTTCTCGGGGTAAACCCCGAGTGTTCTTGGCGAAGTAATCCATCTGAATTGGAGCTTCGAGCATTTTGTTAAATCCAAAAAGCGAGGCCAGCGACAAAATCTCCAGATCAAATCCGTACCGGTCGACCTTCAAAAATGGCAACACGGCCGCAACAACCTCTTTGCGGAAAAGCTTCATGCCGACTTGAGTGTCTGTGACGTCGACGCGAAACAGAGTTTTAATAATTTTCTGGTAGACGCGGCTCAAGAATCGGCGAAAGGCCGGGTAGTAGACTTTACTTTGCGGATGGCGTTTCGAGCCAATAACGATATCCGCATCGTAAAGCCGCATAAGGCCAAAAAAGATCCGAAGTTCTTTGGGGTGAAGTTCCATGCCGCCGTCGATAAAGAAGATGTAGTCGCCTTTGGCTTGTTCCAAGCCCTTGCGGACGGCGGCCCCTTTGCCTTGATTTTTCATTATGGGAATTAAACGCAGGCCGGGATATTTGAACTGAAAGACTTTGGAGTTGGTGTCGTCGGTCGAACCATCACTCATGACCAAGATTTCGAATTTTTCAAAATGATCTTCGATTTCATTAATTAAAAGCTCCAAGTTGTCGACAATGCGAGCGCCTTCGTTGAAAACGGGAACGATGACTGAAATAAGTTGTTCGGTGGGTTTGAACATTGATTTTAATTTTAGATCAAAGGGCGGCCGGTCGACCAGCAAGCATCCGGAAGTAGTACTTTGGTCTTGGGGGTGAGCGTGTCAGTTCAATTGACTTTAGGCCCGCCTAATTTCAACCTTAAGAAACAGGCAGGAAAATGGGATTGAAATCTGTTTTAAATTCGATGTTTTTAGCGGCGAACGAGCACAACCGTTCGAATATTCTTAAGTTGGCGGGGGCCGAGAAATCGCGCCACCTGCTTGATTTGGGATGTGACGAAGGCACATGGACTTTGGAAGTCGCTAAAAGTGCGAGAGTCGAAAACATCACGGGCCTGGAAATCAATCCCCAGGCCGCCAAAGAGGCCGAGCTCAAAGGAATCAAAGTCATCGTCGGCGATTTAAAAGAGTCTCTGCCTTTTGAGAGTAATAAATTTGATTTGATTCATTCAAATCAAGTGATTGAACATGTGCCGGACATCGACAAATTTGCCAGCGAGGCCTTTCGCGTGTTGGCACCGCATGGGAGATTTGTGGTCAGCACCGAAAATGGAAGCAGTTGGCATAATATCTTCGCGTCCATCATGGGCTGGCAGATTTTTTCCCTGACGAATCTGTCTTCGGTGCAGTCGGGGATTGGGAATCCGATGGCCCTGCATCGTGGTTCTCGTGATTTTGCCTCGTCGTGGACCCACAAAGTTATTTTTAATCATCGCGGTTTGATTGAATTTTTGGCCATCCATGGCTTTGTGGACTTGCGGGTGATGGGTGCCGGCTATTATCCCCTGCCGAGCCGGTTTGGAAGTTGGGATCCCAGGCATGCTCATTTTTTGACGATCAGTGCGCGCAAACCTGGACCAACGGCGAGTATTCATAAACCCGAACGATCGGTAGTTTAAGTCATTGAAGAAATTCTCGGTGGTCATTCCAATTTTGAATATGGCTTCTTTTGTGGAACGAGTCGCGCTAGCTATGTCTTACGGAGCTTTTGGCGAAGCTGTCGAAGAAATAATATTTGTCTGCGATCAATCCACCGACGGAACTGAAGATAAAATTAGAGAACTGCAAAAACGCCAAAAGCCCCACGAGCCCCAAATTGTTTTAGTTCAGCCCCAGGTTCGCCGGGGACATTTTCAAGCTCGGTATTTGGGGGCTAAAGCCGCTAAAGCCGAAAAAGTTTTTTTTATTGATGCGCGGGTGACACTCAATGACCACGCACGGTTGGTTTTGCCCAGACTTGCAGACCAGTACCGCGCCATGTGCGCAAATATTGATATCGATATTACAAAGAATATATTTTCGCTTTACTGGCAGCGGTCTCACGAAACTATTTTTAAAAAGACCTTCACGGCGAACAAAGGTATCAACGTGATAACGAGCGAGAACTATGATCAGCAGCGCATCGGCACCACTTGCTTTTTTTGTTCCCGCGATGTTTTTGTGCAGGTCTGCGAAAAGTATGTCGGAAAAATAATTTTTAGCGACGACACTCTTTTACAAAAAGACCTGGTGGCGATTGAGCCCATCACCGTGCATCCCGAGTTTCGGGTGTGGTGGGAACCACGGGGAACGACAAAGGCCTTTTTAAAACATCTCTACATCCGGGGGCCTGGCTTTGCGGAGTACCATCTTTTTAAGAAACGCGGCTGGCTTTTTTATGCCTTTATGCTGGGAGTTTTATTTGGTCTCGGTGAATTGGTCTTATTTTGGTTCGAGCCGGCCCTCGCGGTGCTCGTGGCGGTCCTGTTTCTTGGGATATTGGCTTCGACGACAGCTTTAATGGCAAAAACGGTGAAAGAGTTTTTAATTTTGGCCCCTTTGCACACCGCTTCGATGATTTCCTATGGCATCGGCGCTATCCGGGGAATTGGAATGGTTTTACGGAATAAAATGGCAGGCAAAGCCGTATGATCAAAAGTGCAGCCTTTAAAAGTCTACTGATGTCCTTCATGATGCTGGCTTTGGGCTACCTGTATTTGTATCCAGGCATGAATCCTATTTTCAACGGCGAAATTAGTTCGGTGATGAGCGATGACACCGATCCCGCGGCGTTGACCTATCAATATGATCAAATCCTGAAAGTTTGGAAAGAGAACCCGGTCTATTTTTTGTATGGGGCAATCTACAGTGATTCACTGGATCCCAATCAAGGATTTGCTTATTGGATGGCTTGGTGCGAGCGGACTTTATTGGTTATTCTTTCTTACATTTTGCCAATCGAGCAGATTTCGACGGGACTTGTTTTCTGTTTGCTTCTACTTAATGCGCTCTCGATGTTTGCGCTGTCGCGGTATCTGGGTTGGACGCGGTCCGTATCTTTTGGTTTAGGAATCGCTTGGGCTTTTAATGCTTTCACGCGAGCCCGCGCCAAAGTCCACATGTCGATGTCGGGACTTTATCATATTCCGTTAATTTTTTTGGGGTTGTTCTTAATCACTCGAGGAAAATCTTGGCGTTCTCTGGTTTTGGCGGCTCTTTGTTTTTTGGCCTCGGTGACGACGGTTCATTATTTTATCGTGACGACGGCCTTTTTGAGTTTGTTTTTTGTCTTGTTCCTGGTGATGCAGCCGGAATTTAAAACGCAGTGGCGAAGAATAGTGATTCGCCTGTCCGTTGCGGTCATTCCGGCTTTTTCATTTTTAATTTTTAATTTTTTAAATCCAATTCCCTCGGGCACGAAGATGACCGATCAGGCCGCGGTCCCCGAAACGGGGGAAATGCCGGACGGACAAGCGCATCCTTTCTTGTACACTTACGCGGCTCAGCCGATTGATTATTTAACCGGTGATTTGAGCCTTGAGTTTAAACCCACCGATTTGAATCCCGCCAGGCAATTGGTCAACGAGTATGTGCAAACCAATATCACCACCGGAAATTTGCACGAACGCACGAATGGTATTCGGTGGTCGGTGCTTCTGATCGGAATATTTACGATCGGATTGGTGCTGTTTAAGAAATCTTCGAGACTATTACTGGAATCAAAAGAGATTCTCTTCTTTTTCATCTTTGGCCTGTTTTGTTTTTGGCTTTCTTTGCACCCCGATGTTCCGTTTGCCGGGTGGGGACCCTCGGGTTGGCTCTATTCTTTGGTATCGCAAATACGGGTCACCAATCGGGCCGGTGTTTTTACTCATTTTTCGATGCTGATGATCACGGGTTATTTTTTGGCGAGTCGACAAAGTTTCCGAATAAAGAATTGGCTGCTAGTCCCCGCAGTCTTTCCGGCCCTGATGGTGCTTGATTACCCGCCACTGGTTCAAAATATGCCGATGGCCAAAATAGCACCGGCTTTTTCTCAACTCAAAAAACCGGGAGAAATCTGCGGTACGGGAATGTATTTTCCATTTATCAGTGCCTGGACGGATGTGGCGTTCTATCATTTTCTGCAGAGACTTCGGGGAACTGATTGTGCCGCTCTCAACGGGACCTCAAGCCCGGCGCAGATCCGTTGGATGACAGAGCGATTTCCCCCCAATACGGAGTTTTTAAGATCGCTCGGCGGGGCCCCCGCGGTTGCGGATGCTTTGTTACGGATGGCTCACTGTGTGCCCCTGCACTGGATTGTTTTTGATCCGGCGGTGCCCGAGGGTTTTCGCCGGTTGGCCTGCGAGAAATTGGGTTGGACCATTTACCCCGACTTGACTTGCGTCGATCCAAAACCCCACCGACCATTTGAAAAATGGCCAGATCGGTGCATTAATTAGGTATGGAAATTGATCACTATTCAAATATTCCCGAACTAAGAATCCAGCTCGAGCAGCGAGAAGATTTGGCCATCGCGCAAATTAAAAATTTGAAGATGGCGACGGGGGCTCGGATCTTGGACCTGGGTTGCGGCGACGGATGTTTCTTGGCTCAATTTTCTGATTTGGATCTGCATGGTTTCGATCTTTCGGTGAACCAGTTGAAAAAGGCTCAAGTTCGTTTACCCAAAGCTCATTTTACCCAAGGGTCTCTGGCTCAGCCGTTCCCCTTTGAAAACAACTATTTCGACGCCATTTACTGCGGTGAAGTTTTGGAGCATCTGGTGAACACCGATCATTTTGTGAAAGAAGCTTATCGCGTGCTAAAGCCGGGCGGAGTTTTGACCATGACCACTCCCAATTTGTTTGCCTGGTACAACCGTCTCTTCATGCTGATTGGCATTTCGCCTTTATTTTTGGAATATTCGACCGAGGATTCAAGCCTGGGGTACGGATTACTAAAAAGATTCAAGGCCTCGGACCAGCCTGTCGGCCACCTGCGGATATTTCATCCGGAAGCTTTTCGCGAGATACAAACCAAGTATGGATTTCAAGATTTAAGACTGAGCTCAGCCCGATTTGAATATTTGCCAAAATCAATCCGGTGGATCGATGACTTTGTTAGTCGATGCTCAATAAGCTTAGGATCTATTTTAATTTCGACGGCGCGCAAACCTTTGAAATAATCTGGTTAAAGTCTTCCGCCGACTGATCCCAAGAATATTTTTTTGATACTTCTAAACTGCTGGAGCTAAGTTCCCGGTACTTTTCAAGTTCCATTCCAACCACTTCACGCATTCTTCCGGCCAACATCTTAATTTCAGGATACTCCACCATATAGCCGTTTTTTCCATTCTCAATTAAATCTCGGTAGCCCGGAACATTAAAAGTGATCGCGGGGGTTCCCTGTGAATTTGCCTCGACCACCACCAGTCCAAAACCCTCGTGCATTGAGCCACTAACGAGAGCCAAAGATTCTTGCAGCAGCTTGGCTTTTTCCTCCGCGGGAACAAATCCCGCCATTTGCACGTGGGCTGCGAGTTTTAGCGAACTTATCAGCAAATCATACTCGGCTTGAAAGTCTGGATCCATAGAGCCCGCCAAAACTAATTTTACTTCGGGATAAAAAGTTCGCAGTTCCGCGAAAGCGCCAAGAACCAAGTCCACTCTCTTCATTTTGCAAATCCGTCCTATAAATACAAACTGCTCTTTGCGTTCTTTGCGGGGCAGGGGGCGCGCGACGGATTCAAGATTAGAGCCCTCGCTAATTAAGGAAATATTTTGAGTCGGAATACCATGTTGGATAAGATCGCGCTTCGTGCTTTCCGAGACCGCGATAAACTGACGGTCTTTCAGCAAATAAAGCAGGATTTTCTCCATGTAAAAGCCGACCCACGACATTGGAAATTTCCACATTTCTTTCCAGATCGGACCGGCCACTTCGTGCACTAAAATCAGGGTCGGCTTTGACAGGTAGGTCGAAATACCGAGCGAGACGCCGTGGTAATCTTCGACGTAGACATCCGAAGTTTGCGACCACTTTGGAAAAAATCGTAAGAAAGCGCTCAGATGAATCAAGCCCGTCGATCCAAAACGTTCGATCTGAATATGTTCGGATTTATCCCGATCACTTCCGCCCTGAAACTTGGGGGCAAACCACTGGAAAGTGTGCCCAAATTTTTGGTTCAAACGCCGTGCAATTTCGGTCAAACAAACTTCGGCGCCGCCCGCTTTGGGATTTTTGGGATCGCGCCAAGAAACAATCTGGATTTTAAGTGGTCGTGACACCCGAAGAGTTTAAGCTTGCGCAGCGTATAAAGCAAGATGGTCGGGCACTCTTTGGTGTAGGACATTTGCATGAGAATTGTCAAAGCGCCGACAGGCACAAAATTAAACTGCAAAGGTTGGCAGCAAGAAGCTGCTTACCGAATGATTCAAAACAATTTAGATCCTGCGGTCGCCGAGAATCCAGAAAATCTCATCGTCTACGGCGGCATCGGCAAAGCAGCTCGCAACTGGGAATGCTTCGATCTGATCTTGTCGACCCTACAGACCCTGGAGAATGATGAAACGCTCTTGGTTCAAAGTGGAAAGCCCATCGGAGTCGTGAAAACGCACACAGAGGCCCCGCGTGTTTTGATCGCAAATTCAAATCTCGTTCCCAAATGGGCGACTTGGGATCATTTTCATGAGCTCGATAAAAAAGGTCTGATGATGTACGGCCAAATGACCGCAGGGTCTTGGATTTACATCGGCACACAAGGAATCGTTCAAGGAACTTATGAAAGTTTTGTTGAAGCCGGACGTCAGCATTTCAATGGAAGTTTGAAATCCCGCGTAATTTTAACCGCCGGTTTGGGCGGCATGGGGGGAGCTCAGCCCCTGGCGGGAGTTTTTGCCGGGGCCATTGTACTGGCCGTTGAAATTGATCCCTTAAGTATCGAGAAAAGATTGAAAACAGGTTACGTCGACGAGGTCGCTTCAGATCTGGATGATGCTCTGGCGCGGGTTAAGAAATACCAACAAACCGGCCAGGCCAAGAGCATTGCTCTGCAAGGCAACATGTCTTCGGTGATCTGGGAGATCATCGAAAAGAATTTTATTCCGGATCTTTTGACGGATCAGACTTCCGCCCATGATCCCTTGGTGGGTTACATTCCCGAAGGTTACACCGTGGAAACCGCCGCCGATTTTAGGCAGCAGGATCAACCGGCTTATTTGAAAAAAGCCAAACAGTCGATGGCCAAACACGTGCGCGGTATGCTTGAGCTGCAGAAAAAAGGCGCCGTGACTTTTGATTATGGCAACAATATCCGAGCCGTCGCCCTAGAGATGGGGGTTGAAGAAGCCTATAATTTCCCAGGATTCGTGCCGGCCTATATTCGTCCGCTTTTTTGCCGGGGCAGTGGCCCTTTTCGTTGGGTCGCGCTTTCGGGCGATCCGCAAGACATCAAAGTAACCGATGATGCCCTCCGAGAATTGTTTCCGCATAAAAAAGATCTTTTACGTTGGCTCGACATGGCAGAAAAACGGATTCAGTTTCAGGGACTGCCGGCGCGGATTTGTTGGCTTGAATACGGGGAGCGTGCCAAAGCCGGACTGTTATTCAACCGTCTGGTGCGCGAAGGAAAAGTAAAAGCGCCCCTCGTGATCGGTCGCGATCATTTGGACTGCGGTAGCGTCGCTTCCCCCAACCGAGAAACCGAAAGTATGAAAGATGGTTCGGATGCCGTGAGTGATTGGCCGCTACTGAATGCCTTGGTGAACACGGCCTGCGGCGCCACTTGGGTTAGTCTTCACCATGGCGGAGGCGTCGGCATGGGTTACAGTCAACACGCAGGACAAGTTATTGTCGCCGACGGGACCGAGGCCGCGGATGGGCGATTGGAACGAGTGCTGAACGCAGATCCCGCCATGGGTGTATTTCGCCATTTGGATGCGGGCTACGAGGACGCCAAGAAAATTGCCAAAGACCGAGGAGTCAAGTCACTATGGCTTTAGATGCAAAGTCTTCGGCCGAACCCGGCCTGCACAACGGACAATTTTTAGGTCTTGATTGCGAGCTAAAAAATGCCAAAGCCGTGATTTTGCCCGTGCCGTGGGACGTGACGACCAGTTATCGCCCAGGAACTGTCAGCGGACCCGCTGCTGTGATCCAAGCCAGTTACCAAATTGATCTCTACTGCCAAGATTACGACGAGTTTTGGAATGTCAATCTTGCGACGGAGCCAATTTCAAAATCTTGGTTTCAAAAAAGCGAATTGCTCCGCAAGAAAGTCGCAAAATATTTAGCCTTTTTAGAAAAGGGCGGAAAACTTGAAAAATCAAAACCGATGCAGGTTCTGCTTAAAGAAGTGAACGCCAACACGAAAAGACTTAATGAATGGGTGTTTCAGGAAACGATGAAACACCTGGATGAAAATCGCGCCGTGTTTGTTTTGGGTGGCGATCACAGTGTTCCGTTGGGCTCGATCAAAGCTTACGCCGAGAAATTTCCCAATTTGAGTGTTTTGCATTTTGATGCGCACGCGGATTTGCGTGTGGCCTATGAGGGCTTTGAAGATTCTCACGCTTCAATTATGTACAATGTTCTGCAAGCGACCAAAGTTGGAAAATTAGTTCAGGTGGGCGTGAGAGACGTTTCCCAACTGGAGGTCGACTTAAGTCAAAATGACTATCGCGTTAAAACTTATTTCGATTGGGATTTAAAGCGGCGGCTGTACGGCGGTGAAAGTTGGGATTCTCTTTGCAAAGAAATCGTTTCGCAGTTGTCCAAAGACGTTTACGTCAGTTTTGATGTCGATGGTTTGGATCCAAAGCTATGTCCCAACACGGGCACGCCAGTCCCTGGGGGCCTTGAGTTTCGAGAAGCGGCCTATCTGATTCAACAGGTGGTCGACAGCGGCCGAAAAGTTGTCGGCGGAGATTTGGTCGAGGTCGCGCCAAGTCCCAAGGGCGACAACGAGTGGGACGGAAATGTTGGCGCACGAATGCTGGTTCAACTGTGTGCCGCTCACTTTCGCTCATTGCGACACACATCTGTCCAGAGTTGAGACACTTTCACAATTGGTTCTTTAATTAATTTCAATAAATTCAGTACTTTGCATTCGACTGGCTGCAGGCCCTTCCGGCCTGTCGCTTGCTATGTTGAGACACTATGAAGTCGGTTTATCTCTTATTTTTTCGTGGGGCATGGATGCTCCCTTTTCTTTTTCCGGCAACGGCGCACGCCCAATCCAATTATGACAGCTCAAGCTCTCAATATTTTTCTTCCGGAAAAACTCCCGATGATCGCGCAACAGGACTGGTCTCAAGACCTTCGCGACCCACGGTCGTGCAACCACCGCAGCAGGTTGTCTCGGATTCGGTCGCACCGGTACCACCCAAGTTGCGATCTTTCTCGGTCAGTGCTTCGTTTAATCACGTGAACGACAGGGCCGTGAAATGGAACGGCTGTTCTAGTAATACTTTGGTCAAAGGTGGCAAGGGCACGAACACCGGTTGTGATGAAGATTACTTGCACCCCAGTATGGCGGCGCATATGGAAAAGTCTTTCTTTAAATGTGCCGTCAGAGCCTCGGCCGATGCGGGGATTTCGCGTCCGGCTCGTCTGCATCTCAACCACGCCGGAACTTTTTCAAACCGCACCGTTGCGGGGACCGAAATGATGAGCTTGCACGCCCTGGGACGAGCGATCGACATCAATGCCTTCAATCTTTACGACTCGAACAACAAAGTGACCCGCATCAGTACCAACATCAGGGACTATCGCGGAAAAACAAAAGCTTTCTACGATTCATTCCGTAGCTGCTGGCGTAAATCATTACCCCGAAGTTGCCAAGGGCGATATTCACGAGAACAAGAAGGCTCAATCGGATTGCCAGGCTCTGCGGAACCAAACAATGGAGCTCATGCGGATCATTTGCATTTAACATTTCCACCGTGTGGGGGGTAAGATGGTGAAGATTTTATTGTTAACGTTGGGACTTGGAATTGCGGCAAACGAGAGCGGAAAAGTTTACGCTCACAAAGTGTTTTCACAAGTCGGCACTAACGGTGCGGTCCACGTCTTGATTCATTCCGACGGACATCTGGCAACGCGACCTTTCGTAATTCATGTTCGCGCCGAGTGCGAAAAGACGGGCTCGAATTGGCGGAAGTTGGATATCAAATTGGCCGAGAGCGCCTGTTTCGTTGATAAAAACGCCATCGAACTTAATCGCATGACCCAGGAAATTTTTATTAAGACTTACGAGATCGACCAAGAAGATTATCAAAAGCAGTTGATGAAAACACCCGCGACGGCCCGCGCTCAGTGTTTAAAGGAACCGACGATAGCTCGATTCGACGTCAAAAATCTTTGCGACGATACGGAACTCTAAATCTGACGGGCGCGTTTGGTGACTGCCAGGGCGGCCTCACGAATCACTTCGTTCAGAGTGGGGTGGGCATGGAAAGAGCGAGCAAGATCTTCACTAGATCCACCAAATTCCATGGCGACCACGATTTCACCTAACAATTCCGAGGCTCGCGGTCCCACGATGTGACCGCCGATGATTTTATCACTCGCGGCGTCGGCGATGATCTTCACCATTCCGTCCGTTGTACCCAATGCTTTAGCTCGGCCATTCGCTATAAACGGAAAGGTTCCGACGTTGTAGGCTTTGCCGCTGGCCTTGGCTTCTTCTTCGGTGAGCCCCACCGAAGCAATTTCTGGGAACGTGTAGACAACATTGGGAACGGTGGCGTAGTTCACGTGACCGGCTTGACCCCCCAAGATTTCCGCAACGGCGACCCCTTCGTCCTCGGCCTTGTGGGCGAGCATCAAGCCCGGGATTAAATCTCCGATGGCGTAAATGCCAGGGATGTTGGTTTTGAAATGCTCATTCACCAAAACGCGTCCCATCTTGTCTTTGGTCACTCCCAATTCATCCAGCCCAAGCCCCGTCGAGAAAGGCTTTCTGCCGGTAGACACCAGCACGATATCGCCGGTGATTTTTTTCGAAGAATTGTCATTCATATCTTCATAAGTCAGTTCGATGTCGCTGCCCTTGGTTTCCGAAGCCGTTACTTTGGCCTTAACCAGAAATTTCATGCCATTTTTCTCGAGCGATTTTTTTAGAACGCCGACCATTTGTTGGTCCATCGCCGGGCAAATTTTATCCGAGTACTCGAGCACCGTGACTTCTGCTCCTAGGCGATGCCAAACGGAACCAAGTTCTAATCCGATCACACCGCCCCCGACCACGATCAGGTGCTTGGGAACTTTTGGCAGGGCCAGTGCGCCAGTCGAGGAAACAATTTTCTTCTCGTCGCATTTTAAGAAGGGAAGCTCCGCCGGGATGCTTCCCGTCGCGCAAACGATGTTCTTCGTCCGGTATTCTGTTTTTGCCTTGTCTTCGCCGGTTACTTCCACCACACCGGGTTTCAAAATCTTGCCGAAGCCCTTGAGAACTTCGATCTTGTGTTTTTTCATTAAAAAAGAAACGCCGCCGGTCAGGTCTTTGACGATCTTGTCTTTGCGCTCGAGCATTTTACCAAGGTCCAGCTCAATGGATGTGAGCCCGATTCCGTGTTTGACCAAATCATGTTGGGCCATATGAACCAGCTCCGAACTTTCGAGCAGAGCCTTTGAGGGTATGCAGCCCACGTTCAGGCAAGTGCCACCCAGGGTTTTGTCTTTTTCCACCAGGGCCGTCTTTAAACCCAACTGCGCGGCACGAATGGCGCAAACGTAACCACCAGGACCTGAACCAATAACAATTAAATCAAATTCCACATTACACCTCGATCAACAATCGCTCGGGATCTTCGACGCCCTCTTTGATTTTCACTAAGAAAGTCACGGCCTCTTTGCCGTCGATCACCCGGTGATCATAGGAAAGAGCCACGTACATCATTGGACGGACTTCGACTTTGCCGTTAATCACTACGGCGCGGTCTTCAATTTTGTGCATTCCCAAAATTCCCGATTGCGGAGAGTTTAAAATGGGAGTCGACATCAGCGAGCCGTAAACGCCGCCGTTGGAAATAGTGAAAGTTCCCCCGGTCATATCATCGACACTTATTTTTCCGTCGCGCGCTTTGATGGCAAAGTCGCGAATCGCCATTTCAATTCCGGCTACAGACAAATGATCAGCGTCTTTGATGACGGGAACGATCAGGCCCTTTTCGGTGCCCACCGCAACGCCCACATTGTAGAAATTGTTGTAGATCAAATCCGTACCGTCGATGAAACTGTTGACAGCCGGAATAGTTTTTAAGGCTTCGATGCTGGCTTTCACGAAAAATCCCATAAAGCCCAGGCCCACGCCGTATTTTTCCTTAAATTTTTCTTTGTACTTTGAGCGAAGCTCCATCACCGCTGTCATGTCAATCTCGTTAAAAGTTGTCAGCGTCGCCGTACTTTGTTGCGAGTGCACCAAGCGCTCGGCGATGCGCTTACGAATGGTCGTCATCGGCATGCGTTTGGTGTCGCCCTGTTTGGGCGAACTTTTTGTTTGTTGCGGAGCCGGAGCGGGAGTTGAGGGTGCCGGTGCGGGCTGCGTAGAAACTCCGCCGCCGACATTCATCACATCTTCCTTGGTCAATCTTCCGCCACGTCCGGTTCCCGACAGGTTCGCGGGATCGATGCCTTTTTCATTCACGATTTTGGCAACCGAAGGCGCCAAATGATTTTTTAAATCCGGATGGGTGCCATTAGTCAGGGGAGCCTTTGAAGTGGGGTTCACCGGCGTTGGCGCGACCGAAGCCACCGAACTCACCGAGGCTTTACCGTCAGAATCAATCGTAGCGACGACAGATCCAATCAGCACCGTTTGTCCGGCCTGCTGAGTGATTGTCAAAACCCCATCCTGGTCCGCCACGACTTCGACCGAAGCTTTGTCTGTCTCGAGGGACATCAAAATATCGTTGCGTTTAACCGCTTCGCCGCTTTTTTTATTCCACGAGCCGATCGTCGCTTCCGTAATGGATTCACCAACCGCGGGCACTTTAACGTCGTATTTCATTCCAAACTCCTAGTGAACTAAATTGAAAAACAGTTTTGAATTATTTCAGCTTGCTCTGCTTTGTGGCGGTAGATCGATCCCGTCGCCGGAGAAGATCTTTCCGAACGCCCCACGTAATGAAGAGCCAAGTTCGTCATTTTTTCTTTCACCAGCATTTCGGACAGGCGGAAGTAAATGTATTGGTAAGCTCCCATGTTCTTCGGCTCTTCTTGCACCCAAACTAAGTTTTTTAGGTTCGGATACAATTTTAGAATTTTTGCGATCTGCGCACTGGGGGTCGGGTAAAGTTGTTCGACACGAAGAATGACGGTTCGCTCCGATTTCAATTTTTCTCGCTCTTCATTGAGCTCGTAGTAAACTTTTCCCGAACAAAGCGCGACGGTTTCAACCGTCTTTGGATCTTTAATAAACGAGTCCGCAATGACTTCCTGGAAAGTGCCCTGAGCCAAATCTTCCATGGTCGAAATTGCCTTGGGATGACGGAGCAAAGATTTTGGTGACATGATAACGAGAGGTTTGCGGAACGGGCGGTGCATCTGGCGGCGGAGGGCGTGGTAAATCTGTGCGGGCGTGGTCAGATTTGCGACTTGAATATTATTCTGCGCGCACATTTGTAAAAAGCGTTCTGGTTTTGCAGAGCTGTGCTCGGGGCCCTGGCCCTCGTATCCATGAGGCAAAAGTAAAACAAGTCCGCTCATCTGTTGCCATTTGGATTCTCCGGCCACCAAGAACTGATCAATGATAATCTGCGCACTGTTTGTGAAATCTCCAAACTGAGCTTCCCACAAAGTCAAAAAAGTGGGGTCACAAATCGAATTTCCGTATTCAAATCCCAGGACGCCGTATTCGGAAAGAATCGAATCGTAGACGCAAAATTCCACTTTATCGCCATTGATTTGATCCAAAGCCATATAGGGCTCGCCGGTTTTAACATCATAGAGCCCGGCATGACGGTGGGTGAAAGTTCCGCGCACGCAATCTTGTCCGGTTAATCGAACGCTGGTGCCCTCTTGCAAAAGAGAACCGTAAGCCAACAATTCCCCCATGCCCCAATCAACCGGAGATTTACCGGCGGCCATGTCTTTGCGATTTTCCAAAAGTTTTAAAAGTTTTGGATGCGGATTAAAACTCGAGGGAACTTCGCCAAGATTGGTGCCGATTTTTCTTAAAGTGGCTAAATCAAAAGTTGTGTCGGTCGGGCGGTCAAAATCTTCGGTTTTGGACTTACGAAGGCCTTTCCAAAAACCGTCAAACGGGAACGGCTCAATTTTTGGCGGAGTCGCTTTGGTTTTTTCGAAAATCTTTTGCAGACGGTCAAGCTCTTCACTGAATGCTTTTTCAATCGTTGCGCCGTCCAATATACCCTCGCGAGCGACTTGTTTAGAGTAAATTTCCCGAAGCGTCGGATGTTTTTTAATCAAGTCGTACATGATCGGTTGAGTGTAGGCCGGCTCGTCACCCTCGTTGTGCCCGAAGCGACGGTAGCAGATCAAATTCACAACGATGTCCCGAGACCACTCTTGACGATATTTCACCGCGATTTCCATGGCGCGAACGCAAGCTTCGACATTGTCCCCGTTCACGTGAAGAACAGGGGTTGCTAAAATTTTTGCCACATCAGAACAGTAGTGGGAGCTTCGGCCATTTTCTGGATTGGTGGTGAAGCCAACTTGATTGTCGATGGCTAAATGAATCGTTCCGCCAACGGTGTAACCGCGGACGTGCGCCATTTGGAAAGTTTCCGCAACGACGCCCTGACCGGCAAAAGCCGCGTCCCCGTGAATGAGCAATGGAATAACTTTCTTACGTTCTTTGGTGTCTTTTCGGCGGCGCTGGGCCGCTCGGGTCATGCCCAAGACCACGGGGTTCACGGCCTCGAGGTGCGAGGGATTGAACGCGAGCGTCAGATGCATTACACCCTTGTCCATCTTCTTTTCATTTTTGTATCCCATGTGATACTTGACGTCGCCGTCGTAATCTTCGATCGGCACGGCAGTTTCCGTCGGGCCGTTGAAATCGGCGAAAATATACTCTGGTTTTTTATCCATGAAATTCGCCAGAACATTCACGCGTCCGCGATGTGCCATACCAATCACGATTTCTTCGGCGCCGTATTTCAAGCCGTCCGCGGACAAAGCCTCGAGCATCGGCAAGAGAGCATCTCCGCCCTCGATGGAAAAACGTTTTGCTCCCACGTACCGCGAGTGAATAAATTTTTCTAAGGCTTCAGTCTTGGTCAGAGAAGCCATGATTTTTTTCTTTTGCTCGGGGCTCGGTTTGTAGCCTTCGCGATTCTGTTCAAATTCTTTGATGAACCAATTGCGAACTTCCGGCAGGGCTTCCGCGCATTGGACGGTGAGCTGCCCGCAATAACAGGCGCGCAGGTGGGCGATAATTTCCCGCAAAGTCGCATTCGGTTTTCCAATGATGGAACCGACTTGAAAACGGACTTCGAGATCCGCTTCCCCAAGGTGAAATCGCGTGAGCGCCAATTGATCGCTGGGGGCGGGAGTGTTGGTCAAGGGATCCAAATCAGCTTCGAAATGACCGTAGTTGCGGTAAGCTGAAATTAAATTGAAAACATCGAGTTCTTTCTCGTTCAGACCGCCGCTCGCGGTTGATCCTGTTTTGCTCGGGAGCGGAATGGGCCTTGCGGATCCGAAATCAACGCCTTCGAAAAACAATTTCCAATCGGCATTCACCGATCCGGGATTGGTTTTAAATTGTTGATAAAGTTGTTCGATGTAATCTGCGTTCTCACGGGGGATGGAACTCGCCACGTTAAACCTCTGACTTAAGTCGTGTTCTAGTTGTGTAAAATCGAATCACCATGTTAACTCCTGAAGGGAAAACTGGGTATCATTTAAGAGGTCTTATGCACAAAATTGTCTTCCTCCGTCACGGCGAAAGTGTGTGGAATAAAGAAAATAGGTTCACGGGCTGGCAAGACGTTGATCTGTCAGATAAAGGTCGAGTGGAGGCTCTAGAGGCTGGCCGCACTCTGAAGAAGCAGGGTTTTGAGTTTGATCTGGCCTTTGCCTCGGTTTTAAAACGCGCGTTGCGCACGCTATTTATTGTTCAAGACGAAATGGACGCGCTCTGGATGCCGGTGCACAAATCTTGGCGCCTGAATGAGCGGCATTATGGAGCACTGACGGGCCTTAATAAATCAGAAACCGCAGCTCGTCATGGCGAGGCCCAAGTCAAAATTTGGCGCCGGTCCTACGACACGCCTCCGCCCCCCATGGAAAAAACCGATGAGCGCCACCCCTCGCGGGACCGAAAATACCAGCAGGTGCATGATCCGGTGCCTGAATCTGAATTGCCCTCGGGGGAATCCTTGAAACTAACGGTAGACCGGGTATTGCCGATTTGGAGCGGGGAAATGGCGCCGAGAATTAAAAAAGGACAGAAACTACTGGTGGCCGCTCACGGAAACTCCCTCAGAGCTTTAATTCAACATCTTGAAAAACTAAGTCCCGAGCAGATTATGGAAGTTAATGTGCCCACAGGGATCCCCCTTTTGTATGAGCTCGACCAGGATCTCAATTTTCTGAGGAAAGAATATTTGGGAGACCCTGACGTCGTGAAAGCTGCCATGGATCACGTGGCCGGGCAGGGGAAAGCCAAGTGATTTTGGTTCGCAAAATCGGAGAGCTTTGGACCCTCCAGGGCGCGGCGAAGAAAATGGGTCGGCGGGTTTTACCGGAAGATCTTTCCCTCCTGAAAAATGCGGCCGTGGTTATCGAGAAAGAAAAGATCCTGTGGTTGGGTCCCGAAAAGAAGCTGCCGAAAACTTTTGCCAAAATGAAATTTAAGGAAATAAATGCCGATCAGCGCACAGTCATTCCGGGATTTATCGATTGTCATACTCATTTGGTGTTTGCCGGAGATCGCTCGGCCGAATTTGAACTTCGTCAATCCGGAGTAAGCTACCAAGAAATCGCGGCTCGCGGCGGCGGCATTCTTTCGACAATGAAAGCGACCCGCGCAATTTCAAAATCTGAACTTTTGGAATCCAGCCAAGAAAAATTAGAACGCACGATCGAGCAGGGTGTGACAACGGTCGAAATCAAAACAGGATATGCCCTGAATTTAAAAGATGAGCTCAAATGTCTGGAAGTGATTCAAGGGCTAAAAGGGCCGCGCATCGTCTCTACATTTCTTGGGGCCCACGCGCGTCCGCCGGAATATCAATCGAATGAAGCGTACCTGGATTTTTTGCGCCAGGAAATTCTACCCGTGGTAAAAAAGAAAAAACTGGCGTCCCGCGTGGATATTTTTTGGGACCAGGGATTTTTCGACGGCCCCTCGGCTAATAAATATCTCAAGGCCGCTCAGGATTTGGGTTTTGATCTTGTCATGCACGCCGATCAACTGACGGATGCGGGAGCTTGCGCTGCCGGTATCGAACTCGGAGCTCTTTCGGTCGACCATGTCCTGCAGATACCCGAGGTCTTAATTCCGAAACTAGCAAAATCTAAAACCGTGGCGGTGCTCTTACCGGCCGCCGATTTTTATTTAAAATGCCCTTTTCCCCCCGCCCGAAAACTGATTGATGCTGGTGCTTGCGTAGCTCTTTCGACCGATTACAATCCAGGGAGTTCTCCGACCCAAGATTTGCAGTGGGTTGGTTTACTCGCGCGGCTCGAAATGAAAATGACTTTGCCCGAGGTTTTGGCGGGTTTTACTGTGGGTGCTAGCCATGCGCTAGGAATTTCAAAACAAACTGGATCTCTCGAAGTCGGAAAGTCCGCCGACCTGCAATTTCTCAATTGTGATTTGTCAGAACTTTTTTATTCTCCCGGGCGCAAAACCTGCGAGACCTTGATTTCCAGAGGTAAAACTCGAAGTTTACGCTAGGCATTAAATCGTTCTGTTATTTTCTTAAAAAAGTTGCACACCATAGACCTTTGTTTCTAGGCTCAAAAAGAGGGCCAAGCCGGCCGCGGTGAAAGGATTCACCCACGAAACCAAAGAAGGTAAAAAGCTATGAAGGCAACTTACTCGCAGTTAATCAGTTCGAAATTTTACAACCCGGCGTTTAACTCGGCCATTTTTGACGGTCCCTTGCGAATTTACTTCGCCCAATTTCACGAATCTCTCGCGCTGAAAATTTATTTTGGACTTCAACAAAAATATCCGGCCGTTTTGGAGCTGGCAAAAAGTCGCTTTCGACGAGACGGTTCAAATATGCTCGTCATGCTTTATCCAAGCCCTGAGGCTTTTGGACTTTCCTTTGATTCAAAGTCCGAGTTTCTGGTTGAAGATCGATTGGGCGGGGATACACTGATCGGTATCAATGGACCTTTCGAAGATGACAAACTTAATGACGTCCTTACCCGCATCGCCCTTAACATCGAAAGATGGTGCGCGGAGCCCGTTGATCGGCCCGCCGTTGGCATGGAAATCTAGGGGTCAGGTTCTCCTGGAATACATTCTGTTATTGGTGGTGACGTTGGCCATCGCAGCAATGATTATGCGAATTTTGGTTCGTAAAGACCCCGATGAGCCCGG
>JAYUPS010000259.1:0-7500 GCA_043759945.1 Bdellovibrio sp. | reverse complement strand
GCCCCACCCACCAACTTCCAATTGGCAACTTTACCCGTGTAAATATCAATAACTTGCTGCTTGGTCAGATTTTTCACTGGGTTTTTCGAGTGAACAATGAAAGCCAGCCCATCTTGCGCGATCGCGACGGACTTCAAATCGGCCTCGTCGGCGCTGAGATCGCGCGAGACCATGCCGATGTCGTTCAATTGATCACGGCAGTCCGCCACACCTTTGGAAGAACCGCCCGTCTGAACTTCAACCAAAATTTCCGGATTCTTCTTTTCAAAGGCCTTGCCGAGTTCCGCCACCAGCGGCGCCATGGTGCTTGAGCCGGTGACTAAAATCTTTTTAGCTTCAGTTGTTACTTCCGCAGAAGATTCCGTCGCGACCAAGACAAAAAGAGCGGAAGTTAAAAGTTTTCTCATTTTTTGAATCCTATCTGACTGTCGCTTGGGGAACGGTGGTTTCAACAGGATATTGTTCCAGAGAGGCATACTCTTTCCAAGAGCCTTCATACAACCGAACTTTTGGATAATTGGCGATGTGTTTTAAATAAAAGCGCAGCAAGCTGCCTTCGCGGCTGGTTCCGCAGTAGACGATCACATCTTTGTCCGGAGTGACTCCAGATTTTTTGAGAAGCGCTTCCACATCTTTAGGATCTTTAAATTTATGGGCGTTGTCTGCCGTCACCAGATTGCGCCAAGGAAAGCTAACAGCTCCGGGGATGTGTCCCTTGCGGAGCCAGACTTCGTCTTTACCCAGATATTCGTCGTTGGGACGAGCATCAATTAGAACCACATTCTCTTTGTCTTTGTTCGCTAAAACGTAATTTACATTTACGCCAATCGTGGAATCCATTTTGGATGGCAAGGCTCCTTTGGGCGTTTTGGGATAGGCTTGTGTGGTTTCAAATTTTGATTTGTAAGCTGGTAATCCCCCGTCAATAATCCGGATGTCTTTGACGCCGAATTTTTCCAGAACATACGCCACCATCGTAGCGCTTAAAACTTCGTCGCCAGTTCCGCCTTCGGCGTAAAGAATGTGCGTGCGATTCTTATCAACTCCGGCGCGGGTTAGAAGTTCTTTGGTGATAGAGTCTGGCAAATACTGAACCGGAACCCCCGCGTCAGTTCCACGAAGAGTGTCAAAATTGATATGATGAGCCGTTGGCAAGTGACCCCGGAAATAATCTTTGTAACCACCACGAGTGTCCAGCACCAAGGGGCGAGTTTTGGGATCGGTCGATGCAATCAATTTATTAGCCTCGGTGGGAGTGATGGTTCCCACCACTGCGAACGACGGGACGGAAAAAAGACTTAAAAAGAAAAACAAAAACGAATTCATAGCGGCTCCTGGTTTAACAATTTGAGGTTTCTTATATGAATTGAAATTGATGTTTGGCGCAAGCTCTGTTTTTTCAGACATCAGGCTCCAAAATTTATTTTGCAACAACCCAGATCGATGATTTGGCTCGCCCCCGCCATTTTCACAAACTCCGAGGGGCTGTAAAGGATGGATTTTCCCTGCCGAGTTGTGGTCACCAGTCCGGCTTCTCTGAGAACCGCCAAGTGATGCGACATTAAGCTTTGCGGAACTTGAGCTATTTTTGTGATCTCTGTCACAGTTTTTGCGCCCTTTAACAGCTCCAGCAGAACTTGCAGGCGGGTTTGGTCCGCCAATACTTTCAATCGCTCCACGCAAAATTGAGTTGAAACTTTTCCCGCCATAACTAACGCGCTGGCTTTGCTGCCTGATTGATGATCGTCCAGTCATAAGAAATGTATTTCAATTTGTAGTCGTCGGGAATTTTCTCCGGAGCCCAATAGTTGATGTAAGCCGTTATTGTGGGTGCCTTCACTAAAAAATCTTCGGGAAAAAACTTCAGAATTTCTGAAACCCACGCCTGTTTTTTTGCTGGGTCCAAATAAAAATTGCGCTTTTCAGAGAAAAATAATTTTGCGCCAGCGTCGAGCTGCTGATCCAGATTTTTCCCTTGAAATGCCACTTGCGGCAAACGGGGACAACCCACAGCCATGCAATTGAGCGCAAAGTGAATTCGCGGGTCATCCATTTTGCGGATCACATTGTCCTCGTAATCCTTCAGTGATCGCACGGTGCCCGCAATTTTGTACTTCTTAAACACAAAAAACGTAATTTTTGAAAATCCCGAATTACTTTTTGGCACGCCAGCTTCGAGCACGCCAAACATTGAAAGCGCGTTGTAGGCATTCAGGTGAAAAGCCAAAGCATCATTTTTGTTTCCGAAAAGATCCGGCCGATTTTGCGGTCCGCTGTTGGCCACAAAGGCCACGTATCTTTCCAGCAATTGCGGATTGGCTTTCAAGGCTTTAAAATCAACCCACCCGTCGGAATCGACATATTGCTTGAGCACCTGGGCCCAAGCCGCTTTGGCGTCTTCAAAACTGACTTCGGCCTGTGGCATTTTAACAAGGCTCGAACACGCGCCCAAAATTAAACTCAAAGCCACCACGTAGATTTTCACGAGGGTTTGCCCTCGGCCATGGCGGGTTCTTTCAGAGTGCCTTTAAGTTGAACTTTTTTAAGCTGGGCGTTGGCGACTTCGATCTCTTGCACCGAGGGTACATAAGGCGCATCTTGGATTAGTCCAGTGAGCGGATTCCAGTAGCGTTCTTTGTGTTTCACGGGCTGCAAGATGTAATCATCGCGCTTGGCATTGTGCAGGCACATTGAAATCGGACCTTCGTTGGTGATGACCACAAACGAGCAGGTATCGATCCGGCATTGCTCCAGTTGATCGGCACCCATAAAATTATGAATAAAGAAAGATTGCTTTCGAATCATGCCCTTGGCTTTAATTAAATCCCACTTCATGCGCCAAAGCATTTTTCCCAAATACTTAATTCCATCAATCCAATTGCGAGGATCACTTCCGACCGTCTTAATCACTTTCCAGGCAAACTTCGCTTGGTTTCCTCGCTCGGGCTCGATACTGGCCGTCACATTCACCATCCGGCGAATGAATTCCACATCGGCAAAGGCATCAAAACATTTTCCGTTCACAAGCAGACTGGTCGCATAACGATTGCAATCTTGATGACCGATCAAGGGCACGTCAAAACGAAGCTCTTCTCCCGAACCGATGCGAATTTGCTGAACCACCGAATCTTGGTTGATAATGAAATCACGCTCTCTCAAAACTCCACGGCCCGTGTCGGCCTGAAGCTGGAAAGAAGCAAAATTGACCACGTCGCCCTGTTCCCGGAAAAAACGAATGATTTCGGGAATTTCGTGGAAATTTTCTTTGTGAACCGTGGTGTTAAATAAAACTGAAATTTTCAGTCCCCGCGCGCGCTCGATGTATTCTTTGCGAACTTTGTGCAGCTCGGCCTCGGTCTTAAAACCTTTGCGTTCTTGGGTCATATCCACGTGAAAAGCAATGTCCTCCAGTCCCGCGGCCTTCATTTCCATAAGCAATTCGCGCGAGGCCTTGATTCCGTTGGTCATCAACGTCGGACGCATGCCGTAGCTGCGAATCTTTCGGATGATATCGAGCAGCTCAGGCTTAGCTCTTAAAGTCGGATCCCCGCCCGTCACCTGGATATCGGTGTTCTGACCGTAGTGTTGAAAAATAACATCGATCCGCCGGTAAATTTCTTCGAGCGGAATGTCTTTCACCGCTTCGGAATTTTCTGACAAATAGCAAAGAGTGCAATCCAAATTGCAACGCTGGGTAATTTCCAGAGCAACGCAACCTATTCCCCAACGTCGTCCCAAAATTTGATGGGGTTCCCAAATTCCGTTGTCCACCATGCGCTTTTTTGCCCGCAATGCTGGCGACAAGCCGTCATTCAAAATGGAGTAGGGCTTGTAGGCCTTTATCTCTTCGACACTCATGTATTTCGGTTCGGTGGTCTCTAGCGAGGTTGGCTTGTGGTAGTGAAAATCAGACATGAGAACTCCTTGGTGAACGGCGCACTAAAAAATAAAACCAGAATGACAAACCTAACAGAACTAAATCTTCAAAAACAGTGACCAGGGTCAAAGGTCGGGCCCAGAAAATCCCAAAGCAGCCGCAATTCAAAATCTCAATGCCGCGGGTCAGTGTTAGGACTGCCAGCAAAGTGTAGCCAATATGAAGACCAATCAGGGCCCAGGCGCATTCCTTTAAACGAAAGCTTCGGATCAAACACAGTCCCAAAGCCAACTCCATGAGCGAAAATGCCAGGCCCAAGGGAAGCTCGATGGGAATGGGTATTAATTGGTATGTCTTTATAACTTCGGCAAACCCACGGTTGTCCAACAGCTTTCCGATGGAAGTCGTGAGCATCAACAGTATGAATAAATACCGAAGAATTGTTTGCAGCTTGGCTGTCATGAAACTCATGATATAGAGTTTGAAGATGAAAACAAACTTTAGGATCATATTAATTGCAGTTCATTTGCTCTGCGCCATTTTTTCGGTCTCACTAACTGCCGCCGAAATCCAGGGCGCAAAATTTCCGGATTCTGTTTCAGAGCAAGGTAAGAATCTTGTTTTGAATGGGTTAGGAGTTCGAACTTATTGGAGCTTTAACGTCTACGCCGCAGCTCTGTATCAAGAGTCAAAAAATCAAAATCCATCGGCCATCTTGGATTCCAAGGCCGTGAGGGTATTACGGATGTTTTACTTCCGCGACGTTGGTCAAGGCGACGCCCTGAAAGTGTGGAAAAAATCATTTCAGGCTTATTGTCCGGATCCTTGCGAAAAGTTTAAACAATCCATGGATCAATTTTACGCTCAAATTTCAAGCATCGAAAAAGGGCAAGAAGCAACTTACGTATTTAGCGAAGACACCGTCGAAATCAGATCCAAAACTGGAACCACAAAAATTATGCAGCCCGAATTTCCGAAGATTGTCTTGTCCACTTGGATTGGCCAAAGTCCACCGACCGAAAAGCTCAAGCAAGGACTCCTGGGCAAATGACGGACCAACCCATCTGGGTCGATACGGACAACGCCCTGGGCTCCCCCATCGGGGACATTGACGACGCCATCGCCATCACGGCCCTGCTAAAAACTAACGTAAATATACAGGCCGTTTCCAATGTTTTTGGAAATACCTTTCAAAATTTAAGTTTCAAAAATACTAAAGTACTGCTTTCGAAATTAAATTATCAAGGACCCCATTATTCTGGGGCCGACACTTGGTGGACCACCGAAAGCCAGGCCAGCCGTGCCCTGGCAAAAATTGAAAATCCCATCACGCTGGTGGCTTTAGGCCCCCTAACGAACTTGGCCAATGCGCTTAAAGAAAATCCCGCTCTCAAACCTAAAATAAAATGCTTAATTTTTGTTGGACTGAATTACGAGCGCCGTTTGCCCAATTGGCGAGTCTTTGATTTTAATGTTTTTAAAGATAAGCCATCGGTGGATTATGTTTTAAATCTGGGTATTCCCACGATCATCGTTCCCTGCAACGTCGCCCGCGGAATTCGCATGCGCCTTCATGACTTGGACAACATTCGCGGCGAAGTCGGAAGTTATCTCCGAAGTCATTCGCTGCGCTGGTTCTTGAGATCAAAGATCCTTAAATTTAACAAAACAATCCCCGTCTGGGACCTGTGCGCCAGCATGTATGTGATCAGTCCAGAATACTTTCAGTTAAAACCGGCTAAAATAGTAAAAACGAAATGGAACAATTTGCACTTGGTGGCCGGACCCAAAAGTTCCCACATTCAATCCGTCACCGGATTCAATCCGGAAGTATTGATCCGGATTCGCCAGATCTTAAGTTCTTAGCCCGACCTTTTACTTCGCTTTTAACTTCGCTTTTAACTTTCTGGTTGAGCTCAAGATTTTTTTCGTACCGCGCGTTCATCTCGCGGTCACGCCGCCCCAACCAGTACTGCAGCTTGAGCTTTTGATTCAAGAGCGACTGGCTGAAAATTCCGGTTTTTTTAAAACGAACGGCCGAGGTTGTGATTTTCTCGGACAACCGTTGCCCACGACTGACTTTACGAAGTTTAATCCAAACCTCGGTGTCCTCGAAAATTTCTACCTCTGGAAATAAGGGCAGGGCCACATTTTCCAAAGCTGACTTTTGGATAAAAAAACAATGATCCAGATAATAAATAGAACTTAAATCCCCACGAACAAAATTTGAATACCAAGAAGTGAAGTTTAATAAAAAATGCGAGTGGTCAAAAGAATGCGTCCAAGCCCCCCACATAATTTCCGTTTTATTTACTTCGAAGAGCTGTCCCAAAGCCTTTTTTGAAAGAAAACTACGCGGATGAACAACGACAATCCACTCACCAAGAGCCTGGCTGATCCCTAAGTTTATTTTTTGGGCCCGATTAGAATCTGGCAATTTCAACAATTTGGCCTTGGCAGATTGAATCAGGTCTTGCGTGCGATCCTGGCTTGCACCGTCGACACAGATTATTTCAATTCCCATCACACCCGAATGCTCTTGGAGATTTCTCTTAAGAAATCCCAAGGCCTCTTCGTTGTGGGTCGGAATAATCAAAGTTGCTCTAACAGCAAGCGCCAACGTTGGAATCCCCTTGGGTCGTATTCACCGGGGTCGGTCCGCAATCAAACAGACCAAAATGATCCTTCTTTTCGCCCAGAATTTCAAAATGTTTACTCAGTCGCGACTTTTGAAGCATGTCGGCGGTGTTCCCGCAGACTTGCATGCGCTTGCCCGTCTCAAAAAGATGGTGATCATCCAGTCGGAAGCCCATCTTTGCGTTGGGTATCGTGCCTTTGTACATCGCGATTTGGCCGAAATCTTCGCAGCGATCTTCCAGATCCATTTTGAAAGCTCGCACGGTCATTGAAAAAAATTGGATCGCGCCCGCCTGAGACTGAAGTTTGGGATTGAGCAAATCAATTTTGCTTGAAGCCATCAAGCGGTAGTCGCGACAACCGATGTCGCTCATCATTCGGCGGAAATCTTCGGTGTACAGGGCTCCGCCCAAACACTCTCCGATAAAAAGATCATCTTCGCGAATGTGCTGTGGGACGCGCCGACTGGCAAAAACATCGGAAAAATAAAATTCGCCCCCGGGCTTCAAGACCCGAAAGACTTCGGAAAAAACCCGGCGCTTGTCCGGCGATAAATTCACGACGCAATTGGAAGTCACCACGTCCATGCTGTTGCTGGCTATGTCCACCGTATTTAAATCTTCGATGTAACCTTTGCGAAACTGCACGTTGGGTTTTTTGTAACCAAATTTTTTGGTGTGATAATCGACATGCTTTTGCGCCACGCTCAATTGCTCTTCGGTCATGTCAACACCAATGACGGATCCCTGCTCTCCGACAAGTTTCGAAAGCACGTAACAATCCCGCCCCGAACCGCTTCCCAAATCCAAAATTTTGCACCCTTCGTTCGCCAAAGGGATCGGCGAACCGCAGCCATAAAACTTCTCCATGACCTCGTCGTGAACTTCTTTAAGCACGGCTTTCATGTGTTCGGGCATGGATTCGGTCGAGCAACAGGCCGTCGTTTGCAAGTCGCTGCTCGTTTTTAGAATTTTGCCGTAGTATTC